>JBCBYE010000235.1:0-6520 GCA_039816075.1 Pseudomonadota bacterium
CTGGCCGAGGAGATGGCTCGGCTGCCCGCCCCGACGTGACGGCTTGCGGCGGGACCGCGCGCCGCGCAGGCTGCGGCGTCATCCGCCGAAGGGGGGCCGCATGCCGCTGACCGCCGATCTCTATTTCTCATTCCGCTCGCCCTATTCCTATCTGGCGATGCCGCGGCTCAGCGCGCTGGCCCGCGACTGGGACCTCGATCTGACGGTGCGGCCGGTCTGGCCGATCGCCGTGCGCGATCCGGGCTTCTTCGCGCGGGAGAACCCCAACTGGGTGCCCTACCTGCTGCGCGACGTTCAGCGGGTGGCGGCGTTCAACGGCATGCCCTTCGCCTTTCCCAGGCCCGATCCGATCGTGCAGGACAGGGCGACGCGATCCATCGCGGCGGAGCAGCCCTATATCCGCCGCGTCACGCATCTGGGGGTCGCCGCGTCCCGCCGGGGCGCGGCGACGTCCCTTCGCTTCGCCGAGGTCGTCTCGGCGGCGTTGTGGGGGGAGCAGGTCGAGGATTGGCATCTGGACGCGCAGCTCGGTCCGATCCTGGCCCGCGCCGACCTGTCGCTGGAGACCTTGCAGGCGGAAATCGCGGCGGACGAGGCCGGCTTCGATGCGGAGGTGGAAGCAAATCAGGCCGCGCTCGACGCCGCCGGACATTGGGGCGTGCCCACGCTGGTCTTCGACGGGGAGCCGTTCTTCGGCCAGGACCGCATCGATCTGGCGCTTTGGACGATGCGACGGGCGGGCCTGCAGACGCGGACATGACCAAAGGCGGTTCCGAACCGGACGCGGGCCTGCCGATCTTTCGCCAATCGCCGCGCGAGCCCGGCTTCGTGCAGGATCCGTGGCCGGCCTATGAGCGGCTGCGCGCCCTCGGGCCCGCCGCGCATTGGCAGGACCTGCCCGACATCAAGGCCGTCTTCAGCGGCCGCGACGAGGTGGATGCGCTGCTGCGCGACCGTCGTTTCGGCCGCGAGCCGCCGACGCGCCCCGCCCCCGCGCCGCATCTGACGGCGTTCGAAGCCTTCTCGCACGCGTCCCTGCTGGAGCGGGAGCCGCCGACCCACACCCGCCTGCGCCGCCTGGTCAACCGGGCCTTCACCTCGCGCGGCATCGCCGATCTGGCGCCGCGGATCGAGGCGCTGGCCGATCGTCTGCTCGACGCCATGCCGGACGAGGTCGATCTGATCCAAGCCTATGCGGAGCCGATCCCCCTGACCGTCATCGCCGAGATGCTGGGCGCGCCCGTCGACGCCGGGCCGCGCCTGCTGGCCTGGTCGCACGACATGGTCGCCGTCTATCAGGCGCGGCGCGACCGGGCGGTGGAGGATCGGGCGGAGGCGGCGACGCGCGACTTCGCCGATTTCATGGGCGACCTGATCGCCGCGCGGCGCCGGCGGCCGGGCGAGGCGATGCTCGACGCGCTGATCGCCGCCCGCGACGGCGAGGATCGCCTGAGCGAGGAGGAACTGGTCGCCACGGCCATGCTGCTGCTGAACGCGGGGCACGAGGCGACGGTGCACGCCATCGCCAACGCGGTGTGGCGCGTGCTGACGCTGGACCTGCCGAGGGATCTGTTCGACGGGCCGGGGGCGGAGATCGCGGTGGAGGAGATGCTGCGGCACGCGCCGCCGCTGCACCTGTTCACGCGGTTCGCGTTGGAGCCCGCGAAGGTCGGCGGCGTGGCGTTCGAGACCGGCGATGTCGTCGGCCTGCTGCTGGCCGGCGCCGGGCGCGACCCGGCGGTCTTCGCGGCGGCGGAGCGGCTGGACCCCGGCCGCGCGGAGGCGGGCCGGCATGTCGCCTTCGGCGCCGGGCTGCATTTCTGCGTCGGCGCGCCGCTGGCGCGGATGGAGATGCGGATCGCCCTGTCTCGCCTTTTCGCCCGTCGGCCCGGCCTGCGCCTGGCCGCACCGCCCCGCGTGGCGGATCGGTGGCATTTCCATGGGCTCGAGGCCCTTCCCGTGAGCGGCTGAGCGGCGGCGCTTGCCCGCAGGACGCGGCCGGGTCAGGGTCTCGCGTCTCGCGGCGCCGGGGACCGGACCCCGCCGCGCCGCGATGCGACGGAGACCGCCATGCGCGCCGCGTTCCTCAGCGCCGCTTGCCTGACCGTCGCCGCCCTGGCCGGCGGCGCGGCGGCGCAGGATGCGCCGAGGACGGCGGCGGAGCGGCAGGCCGCGTCGGGCTGCGGCCTTCACGAGGTCGGACCGGGACAGACGCTGGCCGGCATCGCCGCGGCGCGGGGGGCGACGGTGGCGGCGCTGCTGGCGGCCAACCCCCGGATCACGAACCCCGACGCCATCTTCGCCGGCACGCGGCTGACCTTGCCCTGTCCCGAGGCGCCGAAGACGCCCGAGACGTCCGGCGCGGCGCCCCCGGCAAACGCCGCCGGCGCCGCGGCGGAGGAGAAGACGGGGGCCGAAACCTCCTCTCAAGCGGCCGTCGGCCCGCAGAGATCGCCGCTGCCCGCTGCGCGCCCCGACGTTGCGCCCCCCGACGTCGCGACGCAGGTCGAGGCCGCAGCCGCGGCGCCCCCTGAGAGCGAGACCACGCCGGCGCCCGCCGCGCCCCCCTCCGATGAGGCGCCCGTGCGCACGCTGCGCAGCGATGCGGACCTGCCGGAGGCGGGCGGCGCGGTTTCGGCGCTGCTCGGCGATGCGCTGGCCGAAGCGGACCGGCGCAGCGCGCCCGCCGCGCCGGCCGCCGCCGCATCGCCCGATGCCGAGACCGAGGCGCCGCCGGCGCCCGGTCTGGGCGAGGACCCGCCCGGCTTCGACCTCGTCTACCCGTGGATCCGGCCCGATTGCGAGCGGTTGGAGCGGCTGCCTCCGTCGCTGGCGGAACGCTGCGCGCGTTACGATTTCTCCGCGCCCCTGGGAACCGCGCGCATCGCCTGGTACGTGCGCGCGGACGGGCCGCTGGTGACGGCGGAGGATCCTTCGGCGTTTCGCGGTCGGGTGATCTGCCGGCCGGAACGGATGTTCGACGGCGACCTCGCCGCCGCCGGCCTGGCGCCGCCGCGCGCCGGCCGCATTTCTCCCGCCACGGCCCGCGGCTGCCTGGAGGCGGTGGCCGCAGGCGAGGCGGAGGCGGCGAGCCTGGAACTGGGCGCCGCCCGTCGCGCGCGCGCCGACGGACCGCCCCTGCCCGAGCTGACGGAACTGCCGGAACTGCGCCGCGAGGTCACCCTGCACGCCGCCGCCTGGCGCGGCAGCGTCACCGGGCGCGCGGCGCTGGCCGCGCTCGATGCCGGGCTCGCCGCCCTTCGCGGCCGCCGCCCGCCGGTGGAGCTGACGCTGGAGGAACGCTAGAGCGTCGTCGGCTCCCCGCCCTCGCGCCGCGCGACGGACCGGCCGGTGACGTTCAGCGCGCCCAAGCCGGCGCGGAAGGTCGCCATGTGGGGCGTGGCGAAATGCGCCTCCAGCGCCGGCAGGCTCTGCCACTCCTCGTAGACGTGGAAACGGCCGGGATGCTCCAGGCTGCGGGTGATGTCGTAGATGACGCAGCCGTCCTCCTTGCGGGTTTCGGCCATCATGGTGCGGGCAAGCGCCTCGGCGGCGTCGGCGCCGTCGGCCTCCACCTCCATCCAGCCTGCAACGATGATCATGGGGCGTTCCTTTCCTGCGGATCGGAGGGGGGGTCGGAGGCGGCGTCGAACTCCGCCGTCAGCGCGCGCACGCGGGCGTCGAGCCAGTCGAGCTCCGGATCGGGCAGGCCGAGGCCGCGCAGGCGCTCCGCCGTGGCGTGCAGGTAGTCGCGGTTCGGGCCGGCCGGGCCGCGGGACCGGGCGATGACCTGCGCCTGCCGCTCCAACGGCAGGGTCACGTACTGCGCGTGATCGACGTCCATGACGTAGGCTAGCGCGCGCACCTGCACCCCGTCGTCCAGCGCCAGCGTCACCCAGGTTTCGAGGTAGGAGGTGGTGCCCATCTCCCGCTCCACCAGATAGGCGCGGACCTCCCGCGTGCGCGCCGGCGCGACGCGGAAGGCCAGACCGCGGCAGCGCTCGCCCGGCGCGGGATCGAGGCCCAGCACCAGCCCCGGATCGTCGGGCGTGCCGCGGTAGCGGACGGAGAGGGAGCAGAAGGCGCGGCGATAGCCGTGCAGCGTCGCAGGAACCTGCGCCTCGAAGGGAAAGCCGGGATTCCAGATCAGCGAGCCGTAGCCGAACACCCACAGCGCGTCGTTCTGCATCCGCCGGTCTCCTGCCTCGCTTCGGGCGCCTCTCCCTCCTATAACCTCGGGCGTTGCAGGTTGCGAGACAGGGGGCCGCATGCCCGTCGCCAAACGCATGAGCTGGCTGCTGGCCGTGATCGTTCTCGCCCTGGCGGGTTGGAGCGCATGGTGGTGGCTCGGCGCCTCCGCCCAGCAGGCGGCGGTGGAGGGCTGGCTGGCCGAACGAGCGCAGGCCGGCTGGGTCGCGGAGGGCGAGGTCTCCGTCGCCGGCTATCCCAACCGCATCGACCTGACGCTGGAGGGGCTGGTTCTGTCGGATCCGCCGGCGGGCTGGGCGTGGACCGCGCCGGTGTTCCGCACCTACATGCTGTCCTATCGCCCCGATCAGGTCATCGCCGCCTGGCCCGGCGCGCATGTTCTGGCCACGCCCGAGGCGCGCGTGACGGCGGAGGCGGAGACCTTGCAGGCCTCCGCCGGGTTCCTGCCGTCGACCACGCTGGAGATCGACCGCGCGGTGCTGGAGGCCGAGACGCTGGAGCTGAGCGGCGAGGGCCTGGGAAGCTGGACCGCAGGGCTGGCGCGCGGGCAGCTGTCGCTGCGCCGCGCCGAAGAGGAAAGAGGCCGGGAGAACGCCTACGACATCGTTCTGGACGGCGCCGGGCTGCGCCCGCCTGAGGCGCTGACGGCCCTTTTCTCCGATGCGGCGGGCGAGGGACTGCCGGCGGCGGTGGAGGAGGTGAGCCTCGACGCCACGGCGGCCTTCGCGCGTCCGCTGGACCGCGTGGCGCTGGAGAAGTCGGATTTCCGGCCCGAGATGATCCGGCTGCGCCGGTCGATCATCCGCTGGGGCCCGCTGCGGATCGTGGGAAGCGGACGCGTCGAGATCGACGCGGAGGGCGTGCCGGAGGGCGAGATCGCGCTGGAGATCCGGGAATGGCGCGCCCTGCTGGCGGCGGCGCGGTCCACCGGCGCGTTGGACGGCGGCGCGGCGGCGGCGCTGGAGACGGGTCTGGGCCTGATCGCGGCGTTCAGCGGCCAGAACGGGGCGCTGGAGGCGCCGCTGCGCTTTTCAGGCGGTCAGACCTGGCTCGGTCCGATCCCGATCGGCCCGTCGCCGCGGTTCTGAGCGCGGCGGCCCCGTCGCGGTCGCGGATCAGGCATCGGACGTTCAGCGGCAATAGGCGCCGCGGGTCCGGCTCGCCGTGTCGAAATGGAAGTGGTCCTTGTGGTACACGTCCGCGTCGGGGCCCAGCACCGTGCCGAACGGACCGCAGGCCGCGCGCCAGGAGGCCAGAAGAAAGTCGCCCCGCGCCCCGCGCCGCCAATCCTGCAGCAGCCGGATCACGCGCCCGTCCGACAGGCGGAAGGCGTGGATGTCGATGGCGTTGCCCACCGAATGCTCGCTGAGCCGGCCGCCCGGCTTGAAGTTGCGCGTGCGGCAGGCGTAGGTGCCCGATACCAGCAACGCCTCCACCTGCGCGCCGTCGAAATGGCGTCGGGCCGCGCGGGACGGTCCCTTTTCCGCCCAGGCCGCGAGCGCGCGCGCGGTGCGGCAGTTCATGGGCTTGGGCGGGTCGAGCGCGATGCCCGCCACGCGGCGCACCAGCACCGGCAGCGGGATGCCGCAGCGCCCCGGTCCTTCGATGGGCTCGACGATCTCGCCCTCCAGCCGCCAATCGGCGCAGAGGCCGCGCGCGGCGTCGCCGGTGGGTCGCGGCAGGGGCGAAGCGGCGGCGGCGAGGCCCTGGCTTTGCGGTCGAAACGCCTCCGGCCGGTAGGGCTCCGGCAGCGGCTGCGCGGCTCGGGCGAGATTCGACCCCGGCCGCGCGACGGGCAGGACGGCGCGCGTGGGCGCGGCCCGGGCGAGGCGAAGCGCCGGCGCCGCGGCCGCGACGGCTGGAGCGCTGCGAAACGCCGGCGGCGGGGCCTCGCCCGGGGCGGAGGCTCCGACAATCTGCGGATGCAGCGCGAGGGCCGCCAGCCCGGCGCAGATCGCGCGCAGGGCGGCGGCGCGGTTCATGCGCCGTCGCCCCCGGGAACGCGGCGGCCGAAATCCGGCGCATCGGTGTCCTGGCCGGCCTCGATGATGCCGCGCCGGATGCCGCGGGTGCGCGTGAAGTAGTCGAACAGCTGATCGCCGTCGCCCGTGCGAATGGCGCGCTGCAGGGCGAAGAGCTCTTCGGTGAAGCGACCTAGGATCTCCAACGTCGCCTGCTTGTTGTTCAGGAACACGTCGCGCCACATCGTCGGGTCCGATGCGGCGATTCGCGTGAAATCGCGAAAGCCGGCGGCCGAGTACTTTATGACCTCGGAGGAGGTGACGCGCCGCATGTCGTCGGCCACGCCCAC
>JBCBYE010000723.1:0-2246 GCA_039816075.1 Pseudomonadota bacterium
CCGCGTCGCGCGCCAAGTCGACGTCTGTTGCGCCGGGCGCGGCGGGGGGGCGCGGCGAGGGGCGCCTGGCCGCGTCGCCGCCGTCGCGGGCCGGCGCGGGCGAAAAGGCTTGGCGTCGGAGGCGACGCAGGGGCAGGCTTGGTCGAAATCGCGTTGAACGGGCGCGACGAAAAAATGCGCGCCGAACGGGCGCGACGATGGGAGGACGACCATGCCAAAGCTCGGCCTGCACGGCCTCGCCGCCGCGCCCATGTGGGACCCCGGTCCATGGCAAGCGATCCTGGAGCGGCTGGTTCCCATGGGCCTGACCAGCGTGGAGATCCCGCTGGTGCGCCCCGAGGAGATGCAGCCCGACGCGACGCGCGCGCTGGCCGAGCGCTTCGGCCTCGAAACGGTGGCCTCGCTGGGCCTGCCCGGGCGGCTCGATCCCCTGGCGCGGCCCGAGGAGGCGGCGGCGTTCCTGGAAACGGCGCTGGAGGCGGTGGCCCGCGCCGGGGGCCGGGCGCTGACCGGCGTGACCTATGGCGTGATCGGCGCGACGACCGGCGCCGCCCCCACGACGGCGGAGCTGGACGCGGTCGCCCGGCTGGTGGAGGCCGGCGCGGCGGCGGCCTCGGCGCGGGGGCTGCGCTTGGGCATCGAGCCGTGCAACCGCTACGAAACCCACCTGCTCAACACCGCCGCCCAGGCCCGCGCGGTGTGCGAGCGGGTCGGCGCCGACAACGTCTTCGTCCATCTCGACAGCTATCACATGCAGATCGAGGAGGTCTCGGCCGTCCGAGCCGTGGCCGATGCGGGCCCGTTCCTGGAGTACATCCACCTGTCGGAAGCCAATCGCGGCGTGCCAGGGCGCGGGAGCCTCGATTGGAAGGCGCTGTTCGCGGCGCTGGCCGATGCCGGCTTCGACGGCACGGCGGCGCTGGAGAGCTTCGTCTTCGTTGACGCCGAACTGGCCGCGGGCCTCGCCATCTGGCGGCCGGTGGCGGCGGACCCGGACGAGGTTCTGAGCGTGGGCCTGCCGTTCCTGAAGACCCAGGGCGAGGCGGCCGGCCTGATCTGGCGCTGAAGGCGGCCTGAGGTCCGGCCTCAGGCCCCGACGGGGCCTGCGCGCCCGTCGGGGCGCGGGTCAGGCGCCCAGGGCCGGCGTCGCGACGTTCGCCCGCCGGGCCGCCGCCGTCACGTCGGAGATGGAGCGATAGGCGGTCGCGTTGACCATCAGGTCGCGGGCGAGCAGCACCGCCCGCGCCTCGGCCGTGGCGCGCACCGCCGGATCCTCGATGTGCTCCAGATCGATGTTGTGGGCGAGGCCGAAGAGCCGGCGCAGCATCTTGGCGCCGCAGAAGCCCAATGCGTCCTGGAAGAGGCGGTCGAGATACGCGGATTTCTCGGCGGCGAGCCGCAGCCGGCCGGCCTCGTCCACGAACAGCGCCGGGGGATAGGCGTCGCCCGTCGTCGACGCTCCCCAATGGGCCAGGAACTTCTCGCGAAAGCCGGTCCAGAAGGCCTCTACCGTGCCGAGAATCCACGCGCGATAGGGATCGCGGGCGCCCGGCGCGTCCTCGTGGCCGATCTGAGAGAAAAAGTTCAGGATCAGGTTGGCGATGGGTGCGCCCAGGTCGAAGCCCATGGGGCCGACGAAGGCGAATTCCGGATCGATGACCCGCGTGTCCTGCGGCGTCAGCATGACCGAGCCGGTGTGCAGATCGCCATGCAGCAGCGCCTCGGCGGAGCTCATGAACTTCACCTTGAGGCGCGAGACGGCGATCTTGAGGTCGGCGTCCTCGCGCAGGCGCGCCGCCCAGGGGTCCAGCTGGGGGGAGGTCCAGCGGTTGTTCTCCGCGACTACGTAGGGCTCGGTGAAGATCAGATCCTCGGTGATCGCGCACAGCGCCGTGTTGCCGGCGAAGTCGGCGATCATCGCCTTCTTCTCCGCCGCCTTCAGCGCAAGATCGGACGTCGAGAACAGCGTCGCGGCGCAGAACGTCGACAGATCGTCGGCGAAGCGGGGATAGACCGTGCCGGCGATCATGCCTTGCCGCATGATGATGTGCGGCGCGAGGAACTCCATGACGATCAGCGCCAGGGTCTCGTCGTAATGATGCACCTGCGGCGTCAGGCCCGGCGCGGCGGCGGCCTGGCGGGCGAGGGCCTGCCGCTCGTAATGCGCGCGGCTGAGCGGCAGGGGCCAGCTCTCGCCCACCAGCCGCACATAGGGCAGGGCCTGCTTGACCGCGAGCGCGCCGGCC
>JBCBYE010000189.1:0-7368 GCA_039816075.1 Pseudomonadota bacterium
CTCATCACGCCCCAGCCGGTGGCGCCGCGGGGCGACAGGTCCTGCGACTCCTTCAGCAGCGTCACGCCGGCCACGTCCACATGCACCCAAGGCACGTCGTCCTTGACGAAACGGCCCAGGAACTGCGCCGCGGTGATGGAGCCGGCCGGCCGGCCGCCGGTGTTCTTCATGTCCGCCAGCCGCGATTTGAGCGCCTTGTCGTAGCCGGGGCCCATGGGCAGGCGCCAGGCGGCCTCGCCCGCCGCCTCGCAGGCCGCGCCCCATTCGCCGGCGAAGGCGTCGTCGTTGCCGAAATAACCGGCCGTCTCGTGCCCCAACGCGATGATCATGGCGCCGGTGAGCGTGGCGAAATCCACCATGCAGGACGGCTCGAACCGCTCCTGCGCGTACCAGAGCACGTCGGCGAGGACGAGGCGGCCTTCGGCATCGGTGTTGATGATCTCGATGGTCTCGCCCTTCATCGATTTCACGATGTCGCCGGGGCGCTGGGCCTTGCCGTCGGGCATGTTCTCGACCAGCCCGACGATGCCGACCACGTTGTGCTTGGCGCCGCGCAGGGCGATGGCGCGCATGGCGCCGGCGACGATGGCGGCGCCGCCCATGTCCATGGTCATCTCCTCCATGCCGCCCGCGGGCTTGAGGGAGATGCCGCCGGTGTCGAACACCACGCCCTTGCCGATCAGCGCCACGGGCGCCTCGTCGCCGCCGCCGTTCCACTGCATCACCACGACCTTGGAGGGGCTTTCGGACCCCTGGCCGACGCCCAGCAGCGCGCGCATGCCCAGCGCCTCGAGCTGATCCTCCTCGAGGATCTCCACGTCCAGCCCCAGCTCGCCCATGGCGCCGAGCCGGGCGGCGAACTCGTCGGTGGTCAGGGTGTTGGCGGGCTCGTTGACCAGGTCGCGGGCGAAGAAGACGCCTTCCGCCGCGGCCATCTGCGCGCGCGAGGCGCGGGCGGCGGCCTCCGGCGCGGCGCAGGCGATGGAGACGGGGGCGGGCCCGTCGTCGTCCTTGTCCTCGCCGGTCTTGTAGACGTCGAAACCGTAGGACCGCAGGGCGAGGCCGAAGCCGAGCTCGGCCGCGGCCTCCGGCGCGAAGCCGCCGGCGAAGACGGCGGCGGGCTTGCCGGAAAGGGCGGCGGCGACGGCGCCCCCGGTCTTGCGCATCGCGGCGTCGTCGGGGGCGTCGCCGGCGCAGGCGAGCACCAGGCGTTCGGCGGTCAGGCCCGAGGGCATGGGGATGCGCGCCGTTTCGCCCGCCTTGCCCTTCCAGTCGTCGGAGGCGACGAGACGGCCGAGCGCGCCGCCCATGGCCGCGTCGGCGGCGGCGGCGGCGGGCGAGAGCGCGCCGTCGGCGCCGGCGAAGACCACGACGGCGCCGGCGGCGGAGGTCGCGGCGGCGGGATCCTCCTCGATGAAGGAAATGTCGAGGGGCGAGGTCATGGCGGGGCCTCCCAGGCGCGGGCCGCTCGGGCGCCCGTAGGCGGGCGGAGGGGCGGCGGGGCGTGAACGTTGTCCGCAGACCTAGCCCGCGCGCCCGGCCGAGGCCAGCGCCCGCGGCCGCGCAAGGCGTCGCGGCCTCGGCGCGACAGGGCCGAGGCGCCCGGCGCTGGCGAGGCAAGCCCCGGTTCGAGCCCGACACGCCGATCGCGGGATGACGCGCGGCGCTCGCCGACCTCCCCCTCCTCGCCGTTCGCCGCCGGGCGCCGCCGGGCGCCGCCGTCCGGCCGCAAGGCGGGTCGTCGAACGGATCAAGGCTCGCAAGCGCCCTCGGCGCGCCGCGACCGGCGAAGCCGGCTCGGCCTCGGGGCCCCGCCGGACTTGGCTTTGAACGCCGGGCGGCGACTCGCCGCACGCTGGGTGAAGGCCCCGCAAGGACCTTCTCAGCAAATGGCGAAACCGCAGCCCCGAAGTCTCCCCCTGGGATGCCTGGCCAGCCGCGCTCCGCGCGGCCGCGTCACGAGGGGGCTCGATGCCCCCGAGGGGCGCGCACGGGGCGGGAGAGGCGCGCCCTGCTCCGCATCGCGGCGCCTTGCTTCCGCCGTCGCCGCGGACCATCTTCCGCGGCCATGCGAGGTCGCCTTTCCCGATACGTCGTCGGACAGATTCTCGGGCCCTTCGGGGTCTTCGCGTTGATTCTCCTGGGGCTGGTCTGGCTCACGCAGAGCCTGCGGATCATCGAGACCGTCGTGGCCTCGGGCGCGGACGCGACGGTGTTCCTGGAATTCGCCGCGCTGCTTCTGCCGGTGGTCATGAGCCTGATCCTGCCGGTCGCGGCCTTCGCCGGCAGTCTTTATGCGCTCAACCGCATGTTCATGGACAGCGAGCTGGTGGTGCTGATGGCCGCCGGCATGTCGCGCCTGCGCCTGGCGCGGCCGGTGGCGGCGTTCGGCGGCGCGGTGATGATCGCGATGTTCGCGGTCACGCTCTACCTGATGCCCACCGCGGCGCGGGAGCTGCGCGGCCGCATGGCCGAGCTGGGCGCCGACGTCGCCGGCGCCCTGGTGCGCGAGGGGGAGTTCATCCACCCCGCCAAGGGCGTCAGCGTCTACATCCGCGCCGCGGGGCGCGACGGGCAGATGGCCGGCCTGTTCGTGCAGGACGACCGCGACCCGGACGCGCGCGTGACCTACACGGCCGAGCGCGCCGCCCTCGTGCGCACCCGGGACGGCCCGCGCCTCGTGATGTTCGACGGCGCCGCGCAACGGCTGGAGGGCGAGGCGCTGTCGCTGCTGCGCTTCGACAAGCTGGTCTACGATCTGGGCCAGCTGATGCAGCCGGACGGGGCGCGGCGGCTCAAACCCTCCGAATACTACGCGCCGCAGCTGATCGCCCCGGACGAGGACATGCTGCAGGGCCGCGCGCCGGGCGAGTTCGTGGCGGAGGGGCATGAGCAGATCTCCGCGCCGCTTTATGCGCTGACGCTGCCGCTGATCGGGCTGGCGAGCCTGCTCGGGCCCGGTTTTCGCCGCCGCGGCTACGGCAAGCGGCTGGTGGCGGCCGTGGCGCTGGCGGCGATCTGCCGCCTGCTGGGCGTGGCGGCGAAGGCCGCGGCCTCGGGCGCGCCGGCGCTGTGGCCGGTGATGTATGCGCCGCCGCTGCTGGGCGCGGCCCTGGCGCTGTGGGTGCTGTGGCGCGGGCTGCCGCGGTTTTCGCGCGCGCCGGCCGCCGGGCCGGTCGACGAGGGCGGGCCGGACGGGCCCCGGGGCGCGACGGCATGACCGGGACGCTGTCGCTTTACGTCGCGCGGCGCTTCGCCGGCGCCTTCGGCGCGGCGTTCCTGGCCGTCTTCCTGCTGGTGCTCATCATCGACCTGGTGGAGCAGACGCGGCGCAGCGCCGGGGGCGAGGCGGGCTTCGACGTGGTCGCGGCCATGGCGTTCCTGCATGCGCCCTCGCTGATGCTGGAGATCCTGCCCTTTCTGGCGCTGCTCGCCTCCATGGCCTGCTTTTCGCGGCTGGCCCGCAGCTCGGAGCTGGTGATCACGCGCGCCGCGGGGGTCAGCGTCTGGCGGCTGATCTCGCCCACGCTGATCTGCGCGGTGCTGATCGGGGGCGCCGGCTTCGCGGTGCTGAACCCTCTCGCCGCCGGCATGCTCAGCCGCTTCGAAACGCTGGAGGCGCGCTGGGTGCGCGACCGCACCTCGCTGCTTTCGGTCAGTCAGAACGGGCTCTGGCTGCGCCAATCCTCGCCCGGGGGTCAGCAGAGCGTGATCCACGCGCTGGGCGCCAACCGCAACGGCACGCGCCTGCGCGGCGTCACCGTCTTCCGCTTCGACGCCGAGGATCGGCTCTCGGCGCGCATCAGCGCCGCGCGCGCCGTGCTGGAACCCGGGGTCTGGACCCTGCACGAGGCGGGCCTGTGGCGGTTCGAGGAGACGTCGCAGGACGCCGAGGGGCTCGCCGCCGCGCCGCGCCGCGGAGAGCTGGACCGCGTGCGGATCGCCACCGATCTGACGCCCGACGCGATCCTGGAAAGCTTCGCCAGCCCCAAGACCATCGGGTTCTGGGAGCTGCCGGGCTTCATCGAGGCGCTGGAGACCTCGGGCCTGTCGGCCACGCGCCACCGCATGCACCTGCAGAGCCAGCGGGCGCTGCCGGCGCTGCTGGCGGCGATGGTGCTGATCGGGGCGGCGTTCTCGATGCGCCATTCGCGCTTCGGCGGGTTGGGGCTGATGGCGCTGGGGGCGATCGGCTCTGGGCTGGGCTATTTCTTTCTGGCGAACCTCACGCAGGCCTTCGGCGGCTCCGGCGCCATCGCGCCGCCCCTGGCGGCGTGGATCCCGCCGGCGGCGGTGTCGCTGATGGCGGTGGGTCTGATCCTGCATTGGGAAGACGGCTGATGCGCGCCGCACCCGCCCTGCTGGCGGCGCTGGCGCTGATCGCCGTCGCTCCGGCCGCCCGCGCCCAGGACGACGGCGGCCTGTCCGGTCTTCTGGGCGGGGAGCGGCAGGAGGGACCCGTCAGCCTCGTCGCCGACAGCGTGACCTACGACGCCGAGGCCGCGACGCTGACCGCCGAGGGAGGCGTGATCGTCTACTACGGCGACCGCACGCTGGAGGCCGCCAAGATCGTCTACGACGCCGAAGCCGACCGCATCTCGGCCGAAGGCGCGGTGATGCTGCGCGGCGCCGGCGGCGCGGTGCTGGTGGCGGATTTCGCCGAGGTCGACAGCCGCCTGCGCGACGCCATCATCCGCGGCGCCCGCGCCGCCCTGCCCCGCGGCGCCCGCTTCGCCGCGACCGAGGCGCGGCGCCTCGACGACCGTTTCAACGTCATGACCCAGGCGGTGTTCAGCCCCTGCGCGGTCTGCGCCGCGGACCCCACGCCTTTGTGGCGCATCCGCGCCGCGCGCATCGTGCATGACGAGGACGCCCGCGTCGTGCACTACGAGGACGCCACCTTCGACGTCCTGGGGGTGCCGGTGATCTACACCCCCTACTTCCGTCATCCCGACCCGACGCTGCAGCGGGCGACTGGGTTTCTGCCGCCGGAATACTTTCAGTCCACCACTTTCGGGCACGCGGTGAAGGCGCCCTATTACTGGGTGCTCGACGATTTTTCGGACGTCACGCTTTCGCCCATCGTGACCACCGACGACGGCGTGCTGCTGGACGGAGAGTATCGCCGCCGCTTCGCCAAGGGCGATCTGTGGCTGAACGGGTCGATCACCCAGCAGGATTACGACGGCGAGGATCGCCTGCGCGGCCACCTGTTCGGCGAAGGCTTGTGGCGGCTGAACCGGACCTTCGAAACCGGCTTCAGCCTGGAGCAGGCCAGCGACGATCCGTACCTGCGCCGCTACGAGTTCACCGACCGCGATCGCCTGGAATCCGAGCTGTTCGTGCGCGGCGACGGCGGCTGGGGCTGGGGCGAGGCGAGCCTGGTACGGTTCCAGTCCCTGCGCGACGACGAACCGTTCGGCCAGATCCCCACGGCCCTGCCGGTGTTCGAGGGGCGGCTGGACTGGCCCGGCACGGTGGCGGGCGGCGATCTGGGCGTGGATTTCGCGGGCTACGCGCTCAAGCGCACGCGCGGGCAGGACACGGCGCATCTGTCGACGGCGTTGGAATGGGATCGTGGCTGGACCACGTCCGGCGGCTTCGCGCTCGCCGCCCATGCCTCGGTGCGGGCCGACGGCTGGCAGCTGCAGGACGAGCCCGGCGCCGCCGGCGACGACACCCGCGGGCGCATCGCGCCGGTCGCGGCGCTGGAGGCGCGCTACCCCTTCATCCGCCACGACGCCGGCGGCGACGCGCTGTCGCGCGCGCTGGGCGGCGGCGCGGTGACCCATCAGATCACGCCGGTGGCGCAGCTGGTGCTGGCCCCCTTCCTCGACGACAATCCGGTGTTTCCCGACGAGGACAGCCGCCTGACGGAGTTCGACGACACCTCGCTGTTCGCGCTGCGCCGGCACACCGGCTTCGACGGGTTCGAAGAGGGGCCGCGCGCCAATGTGGGCCTGCGCTATGCCCGCGAAAGCGTGTCCGGCCCGGACCTGTCGTTGACCGCGGGCCGCGTTTTCCGCACCGAAGAGATCGACAGCTTCGCCGCCGGAACCGGGCTGAACGGCCGCGAATCAGACTATGTCGGCGCCTGGACGCTGGATTGGGACGACCTTTTCACCGTTTCGCACCGCGTGCGCGTGGGCGACGATTTCGAGCTGAACCGCAACGAGGTCTATGCCGGCGCGCAGGCTCTGGGCTTCGACCTGCAGGCCTCCTACGTGTATCTGGCGCAGGACGAGGTGACGCCCGAAGACCGCCATGAAGTCGTCGGAGAGGGACGCTACGCCTTGACCCGCAACTGGTATGTGGGCACGGACCTTCGCCGGGACCTCGAGGCGCGCGACTGGGTGCGCGTCGGGGGCGAGCTGGGCTATTCGAACGAATGCGTGGACGTCTCGGTCTATGCCGGGCGAGACTTCACGTCCATCGACGGGGCGCCGTCGTCCACGTTCTACGGCCTCAGGCTGCGGCTGTGGGCCCTGGGCGGTGAGGCGCCGACGGGCCGCGTCGCCGGCGCCTGCGCGCCGCAGCGGCGCTGATCGGCGCGCGCGCCCCGGGGGGAGGAGACGAGGTCATGATCCATCGCCGCGCCGCCGCGCGCGCCTTCGCCGCCGCGCTGATCGCCGGGGCCGCCGCGTTCGCCGACCCGAGCGGGTCGATCGCGCCGCCCGCCGCCGCGCAATCGGGCGACGCGTTCCGCCCGGCCGCCTTCGTGGACGGGCGCGCCATCACCACGTTCGAGGTGGAGCAGCGGCAGCGCCTGCTGCGCTTTTCCGGCCTGCCGTCGGTGGGGGAGAACGCGGCTCTGAACTCCATGATCGAAGATCGGCTCAAGCGCGCCGCCGCCGAGGCGGCCGGCATCACGCTGCCGCGCGAGGAGGTGGAGCGCGGACTGGCGCGCATGGCCGCCGCCCAGGGCCTGAACGCCCAGGCGTTCGAGCGTCGCCTGCGGCGCGAGGGCTTGTCCCTCGCCGTGGTGCGCGAGCATGTGGAGACGGAGCTGCTGTGGTCCTCGGTCGTGCGCCGCGACTACGGCGTGCAGGAAGAGGTCACGGATCTGGAGCTGGAGGACGAGATCGAGGCCAACGGCCTGGATCGCGCGGTGTCCTACGACCTGGGCGAGATCGTGCTGCCCGCCGGCCCCGGCGTGATGGAGCGGGCGGCCGGCATCGTGGCCGAGGCGCGGGGCGGCGCCGATTTCGGCGCGCTGGCGCGGCGGCACTCCCGCTCCCCCTCCGCGCCGCGGGGCGGGCGCGCCGGGCGCGTGCCGGAGGATCGGCTGCCCCCGGCCCTGGCGCAGATCCTGGCGGGGCTGGAGCCGGGCGAGGTCACCGATCCGCTGGAAACCCCCCGCGCCGTGGC
>JBCBYE010000426.1:0-4317 GCA_039816075.1 Pseudomonadota bacterium
CGTCAGAAAGGCGCGCGCGGCGGCCGATGTCCACCCTGCTTTGCGGCGCCTCCGCCGATCCGACCGGGCGCGCGGGCGGCGGGGGCGGCGAGCCCCCCCCGCGCGCCGCGTCCGCCGGGGCCCGGCGGCCCGGTCGGCGGCCTTCGAAGGGCGCCCGGCTCAGCCGGGGCGGCCGTCGATCCAGGGCGCGAGGGCGGCGAGAACGGCGGCGCTGGCCGGGGTCGGCGCCCCATGGCGGGCGCCGCGGCGCACGACCGCGCCGGCGATATGGCGGACCTCCAGCGGCTTGCCCGCCTCCAGGTCATGGGCGGTGGAGGCGCGCAGGTCGGCGGCGATGCCCTCGCCCAAGCCGACCGTGCGTTCGACGGCGTCCGGCGGCAGCGCCACGCCTTCGGCCCGGGCGACGGCGGCGGTCTCCTCGACCAGGGCGCGCCAGAACGCCCAGAGTTCGGGATGGGCGCGCACCTCGCCCATCCGCGTCCGGGCGATGGCGGTGGCGCCGGAGACGGCGTTGAACAGCAGGAACTTCATCCAAAGGTCCGTGCGCACGTCGTCGCTCGGCGGCGTCTCCAGCCCCGCGGCGGCGAAGGTCTCGCGCGCCGCGGCGACGCGCAGGTCGTCCTGGCCTCCGTCGGGGCCGCCGATGACGAAGCGGGCGAAGGGCGAGAACAGCGTCGCCTCGCCCGGTCCGGTGATGTTGGCGAAGACCTGCGCGACGCCGACGCCGGCGGCCTCTGGGCCGTAGGCTTCGGCCAGCAGCGCGGGCGCGTCGACGCCGTTCTGAAAGGGCATGGCAAGGGCTCCCGGGCCCATCAGGGGCCGCGCATCCTCGATGGCCTGGGCGAGGCTCTGCATCTTGACCGCGAAGACCACCAGATCGGCCGGTCCCAGATCCTCGGCGCGATCGGAGGCTGCGGGCCGGGCCACGCTCTCCCCCCCGCCGGCGGCCTCGCTCTCGCGCAGGCGGAGACCGCGTTCGCGAATCGCCTCCAGCTGGGCGCCGCGCGCCAGCAGCGAGACGCGGGCGCCCGCGCCCTGCAGCCGCGCCGCCAGCACCGCGCCGATGCCGCCCGCGCCCACGATGCCGATATGCATGCCCTCGCCCCTCATCCGTGAAACAGCCGACGAAAACGCTCCCCCAAGCCCCGCCTCGCCGTCAACCCGGCCGCGCCCGAGGGGCCCCGGTTCAGGTCGGGGGCGCCGCTCCCCCGGCCCGCCGCGGCAGTAGGACCGCCGAGGCAGGGACAAGCCGAGTCGTGGAATGGGTCATGGCTCGCAAGCCGAAGGCGCAGCGACGCTCCGAAGGAGCGCTCGGCCTCGAGGCCCCGACTGAATTGGCGTCGAACGCCGGGCGACGGCTCGGCGAACGCTCGCCAGAGGCCCGCCCTTGCGAGCCTTCTCAGCAAACCCGCGTCTTCTCCAAAGCCATCCCCAACGCCGCAGGTTCCGCAGACCCCGCCCGCTGGCGTCCCCTCCCCCTGCAGGGGGAGGGACAGGGAGGGGGGGCGGTGTCTCGTGCGCGAAGCGCTCCGCAAGGTCCCCCGCCCGCTACTCCGCGGCCTTCGGCCTCCGCGCCTCGCGGATGAGGCCGAGGATGTTGCGCGCCGCGTCGGGGATGTTCGTGCCCGGCCCGAAGATCGCCTTGACCCCGGCGGACTGCAGGAACCCGTAATCCTGCTGAGGGATCACGCCGCCGCAGATCACCAGGATGTCGTCGGCGCCCTGCGCGCGCAGCGCCTCGATCAGCGCCGGCGCCAGGGTCTTGTGCCCGGCGGCCTGCGAGGAAATCCCGATCACGTGCACGTCGTTGTCCAGCGCATCCTGCGCCGCCTCTTCCGGCGTCTGGAACAGCGGCCCCACATCGACGTCGAAGCCGATGTCGGCGAAGGCCGTGGCGATCACCTTGGCGCCGCGGTCATGCCCGTCCTGGCCCATCTTCACCACCAGCATCCGCGGGCGGCGCCCCTCCTCCTCGGCGAAGGCCTCCACGTCCGCCTGGATCGCCGCGAAGCCCTCGTCGCCCTCATAAGCGGCGCCGTAGACGCCGCTGAGCGTGCGCACCTCGGCCCGGTGCCGGCCGAACTCCGCCTCCATCGCGTCCGAGATCTCGCCGACCGAGGCGCGCGCCCGCGCCGCCTCCACCGCCGCGGCCAGCAGGTTGCCGGTCCCGGACCGCGCAACCTCGGTCAGCGCCTCCAGCGCCGCGCGGCAGGCGCCCTCGTCGCGCTCCGCCCGAATGCGCGCCAGCCGCGCCACCTGCGCCTCGCGCACCGCGGCGTTGTCGATGTCGAGGATGTCGATCTCGTCCTCGCGCTCCAGCCGGTACTTGTTGACCCCGACGATCACCTCGTCGCCGCGGTCCACCGCCGCCTGGCGGCGCGCCGCGGCCTCCTCGATGCGCAGCTTGGGCATGCCGCTTTCGACCGCCTTGGTCATGCCGCCGAGCCCCTCGACCTCCTCGATCAGCGCCCAGGCCTTTTCGGCCAGCTCCGCCGTCAGCGCCTCCACGTAGTAGGAGCCCGCCAGCGGATCGACGACCTTGGTGACGCCGGTCTCCTCCTGCAGGATCAGCTGCGTGTTGCGTGCGATGCGCGACGAAAACTCCGTCGGCAGCGCGATCGCCTCGTCGAAGCTGTTGGTATGCAGCGACTGCGTGCCGCCCAGCGCGGCGGCCATGGCCTCGTAAGCGGTGCGAACGACGTTGTTGTAGGGGTCCTGCTCGGCCAGGCTGACGCCCGAGGTCTGGCAGTGCGTGCGCAGCATCAGGCTCTGCGGCTTCTGCGCCCCGAACTCGCTCATGATCCGGTGCCACAGCAGGCGCGCCGCGCGCAGCTTGGCCGCCTCCATGAAGAAATTCATGCCGATGGCGAAGAAAAAGCTCAGCCGCCCCGCGAAGGCGTCCACGTCCATGCCCTTGGACAGCGCCGCCTTCACGTATTCCTTGCCGTCCGCCAGGGTGAAGGCCAGCTCCTGCACCAGGGTCGAGCCGGCCTCCTGCATGTGATAGCCGCTGATGGAGATCGAGTTGAACCGCGGCATCTCCTGCGCCGTGTATTCGATGATGTCCGCGATGATCCGCATGCTCGGCTCGGGCGGATAGATGTAGGTGTTGCGGACCATGAACTCCTTGAGGATGTCGTTCTGAATGGTCCCGCTGAGGTCCTTCGTCTCGCAGCCCTGCTCCTGCCCCGCGACGATGAAGTTCGCCAGAATGGGGATCACGGCGCCGTTCATGGTCATCGACACGGACATGTCTTTCAGCGGGATGCCGTCGAAGAGGATCTTCATGTCCTCCACCGAGTCAATCGCCACGCCGGCCTTGCCCACATCCCCCACGACGCGCGGATGGTCGCTGTCATAGCCGCGATGGGTCGCCAGATCGAAGGCGACGCTCAGCCCCTTCTGCCCGGCCGCCAGGGCGCGGCGGTAGAAGGCGTTGCTCTCCTCGGCCGTCGAGAAGCCGGCATATTGCCGGATCGTCCAGGGCCGCCCGGCATACATGGTCGCCCGGGGCCCCCGCACGAAGGGCGCGGCGCCGGGGACGGACCCGAGATGCTGCATCCCCTCCAGATCATCGGCCGTATAGAGCGGCTTGACGTCGATCCCCTCGGGCGTCCGCCAGGTCAGGTCCTCGGGCGAGCGCCCCTTGAGCTCCCGCTCCGCCAGCGCGCGCCACGCGTCGAGATCCGCCTTGCTCATGTCCGTCCTCCTTGCGCGGCCGCCTCGGTCGACGGCTTGGCCGGTTGTCCCCGCGGGCGCATCTCGCCCGGCGCGGTGGCGATCCTCAGGCCCTGCGCCCGGATCGCCTTGATCTCGTCCCGCCAGCGGCGATCCAGCCGCCGCAGGTCGTCCTCGCTCCAGGGGCGCCAGGGTCCCTCGCGCCGGATCGGCGCGGCGCGGCGCAGGTCCCGCAGCGCCTCGCGGTCCACCGGCTCGCCGCGCGCGCGCATCTCCATCAGCGCGCCCATCGCCGGGCCGGAGAGCGAGGCGTTGACCCGCTTGCGCGCCGCCTGAAGGCGCCCGCCCGGACCGGGCCCCGCCAGACGCTTATGCACCGACGAGGGGTCGGCCCGATAGGCCGCCGTCGTCCAGAAGGCGGGTCCCGGAAAGGCCTGCGCCACGTCCGCGGCCAGCGCCGCCGCGCCGCGTTCGGCCGCCAGCGCCGCCTCGCGCACCTGCGCCCAGGGGGGCTGGGGCCGGCGCGACAGCGCATAGCCGTAGACCGAAGCGTACCATGACGCCGGATCGCGCAGGCCCGCGGCCGCCTGCACCGGCCAGGGCGCCAGCGCCTCGGCCAGCAGGGTCAGCCGGGCCGCC
>JBCBYE010000105.1:0-9573 GCA_039816075.1 Pseudomonadota bacterium
CCCGCCTTCTTGGCGACGGTTGCGCCGGGCGGGGAGGCGGCTTGCGGCGGATGCCGCGCGCCGTCCCGCGACCGGCGCCCCGGACTTTATCCGGGGCCTCCTTCTTCGGGAGGGCGGCTCGCGGCGCGCTTCGGGGCGCTTGGAGGGAGGCGGTCGTCTCGCGTCGGGGTGGGTCTGGATAGGTCCGGACCAATTCGCGCGGCGCCTCGGGAATCCGACCGATCGTCCTGTCGTTCGCGCGACATGCGCCGGTCTTTCGACCGACGCATGCCGGACGTTCGCCAGACGCCTGCCCGACATCGGCCCGACGCCTGCCGGACGTTTGCCGGTCGCGTCGGATCCGAAGATCAGCCGAAGCCGGGGCCGGCCTCCGCCGCGCCGCAACGGATCAGGCGCGACGTCTCGACCGCGGCTTGCCGATGCGCGACCGCAGCCTGATACTCCGGGTCCGTCACCATCGCCAGAAAGGCGCCGGCGGTCGGATAGCGGGCGATGAAGACGGCGTCCCAGCGCTCCTCCGCCGGGCCGATCAGCACCGTCTCGAAGCGCCCGCGCCACAGGATCGCGCCGCCCACACGCGCCAGCACCGGGCCGCTGTCGCGGCCGTAAAGCGCATAGGCCTCGGCCCCGGTCAGCCCCTCGGCGGCGCGGGGATGCGCGGCGGGATAGGCGGCAACCTGCCGGAACCGCACGAGATTCAGCATCTCGACGGGGGCGTCGCGGGGCAGGGCCTTGAAGGCTTCGAACTGCGCGCGCTCGGGGTCGACATGGGCCTCCATGGCGGGCTCCTCCTCAGGCGTAGCGGGCGGGGGCGAGGCCGTCGGCGCCGGCCGCCCGCGTCTCGGCCCCCTCGGCCGCGTCGGTGTTCTGCATCGCCGCGATGCGCCAGCCGTCGGGCCCCTCGGCGCAGACCGCCAGCAGCAGCGTGCGGCGCGCCCCGGCCGCCGCGCCGTCGGGCGAGACCTGACCCTCCAGCCGCACCCGCGCCCGCGCCAACCCGGCGCCGGGCCCGAGCGCGCGGGCCTCCAATCGCTCCACGGTCAGGGCGGCGCCCGCAAAATATGTATGAAACGCAACGCCATGCGTCCGCGCGATCCGCTCCGGCCCATGCCGCCACAGGCCGGCGACGTTCACGAAATCCGCATCCGCGGCGAACAGCGCGCCCAGCGCCGCCGCGTCCTTGGCGTTCCAGGCGTCGAGGAAGGCGCGCGTCAGCCGCTCCGCCTCCGCCGCGCCGGTCGACGCGGTCAATTCAGCTCCACCACCTTGCCGGGATTGAGGATGTTGCCGGGATCGAGCGCGCGCTTGAGCTCCGCCATCACCGAATAGCCGTCGCCATGCTCGTCGCTCATCCAGGCGCGCTTGCCGCGACCCACGCCATGCTCGCCGGTGATCGTGCCGCCCATGCGGATGGCGTCGGCATTCCACTTGGCGCACAGGCGCTTGGCCTCCTCCAGCTCCTCCGGCGCTTTGGGGTCGAGCAGCAGGCCCACGTGGAAATTGCCGTCGCCCACATGGCCCGCGATGCCGCCCATCAGGTTCGACGCCTCCACGTCCGCGCGGGCGGTCAGCAGGGCTTCGGCGAGGCGGGAGATGGGCACGCAGACGTCGGTGCTCAGCGGCTTGGAGCCGGGGCGCATCGAAAGGCCGGCGAAATAGACGTTGTGCCGGGCCTTCCAAAGGCGATTGCGCTCCTCGGCGTTGGAGGTCCACTCGAAGCTGCCCGCGCCATGGTCGGACGCGATCTCTCCGAACATCTCGGCCTGCTCGGCGGCGCCGGCCTCGGTGCCGTGGAACTCCAGGAAAAGATGGGGTTTTTCAGGCAGACCCATCTGCGAGTAGTGGTTGATGCTGGCGATGGTGAACTCGTCGAGGAACTCCACCCGCGCCAGCGGAATGCCCATCTGAATGGCCATGATGACCGCGTCCACGCAGCCCTCGACGCTGTCGAAGGCGCAGGTGGCGGCGGTGATGCTCTCGGGCACGCCGTAGAGCTTGACGGTCAGCTCGGTGAAGATGCCCAGCGTGCCTTCGGACCCGACGAGCAGGTTCTTGAGGTCGTAGCCGGCCGAGGTCTTCTTCGCCCGGGAGCCCACCCGCACGATGCGCCCGTCGGCCAGAACCGCCTGCGCGGCCAGCACGTTCTCGCGCATGGTGCCGTAGCGCACCGCATTGGTGCCCGAGGCGCGGGTCGCCGACATGCCGCCCAGCGTGGCGTTGGCGCCGGGATCGACCGGAAAGAAAAGCCCCGTGTCGCGGATCCATTCGTTCAACCCCTCGCGCGTCACGCCGGGCTGCACGATGGCGAGCATGTCCTCCTGAAGGACCTCCAACACCTGGTCCATCCGGGACATGTCGAGGGTCACGCCGCCATGGAAGGGCAGGGTGTGCCCCTCGAGGCTGGTGCCCACGCCCCAGGGGATGATCGGGCAGCCTTCGGCCGCGCAAATCTTCACGATCTCGGACACTTCCTCGGCGCTTTGCGGGAACAGCACGGCGTCGGGCAGGATCGGGGGGTAGTAGCTGCCGTCCTCGCCATGGTGGGCGCGCACGGCTTCGGCGGTGCTCAGCCGGTCGCCGAACGAGGCGTCCAGGCTCTTGATGGCCGTCTGAATGGTCATGGGCGAAGTCCTCCGTTTGAACGGAAGGCTACCCGACCCGCGCCGGCCTTGAAAGCGCCGCGGCTGGACGCGGGGGGGCCGGCGGCGCTAGACCGCTGGGCCAGCCAGAACCCGAGGGGAAACCGCCCGATGTCCCAGCCCGAAACCGACGACGACGTGCCCCCGATGCCGGGCGTCGAATGCTACGAGGCGGCGCCGATCCGCACGCGCGAGCAGGCGGTGCGGTCCGACTGGATCGACTACAACGGGCACATGAACGTGGCCTATTACACGCTCGCCTTCGACAAGGCCTCGGACACCGTGTGGGACGAGATGCTGGGCGTGGGCGAGGCGCTGGCCAAGCTGGGCCGCATGGGCCCGATGGTGGTGCAGCAGCAGAT
Source organism: Pseudomonadota bacterium (assembly GCA_039816075.1). Classification (GTDB taxonomy): domain Bacteria; phylum Pseudomonadota; class Alphaproteobacteria; order Rhodobacterales; family Rhodobacteraceae; genus Albimonas. The sequence goes on from JBCBYE010000105.1 coordinate 3,002, forward strand.
CCACTACATCGGGGAGCTGCTGGAGGGGGAGCGCTTCTACACCGAGCTGCAGGTGCTCGACTGGTCGGAAAAGGCGATCCACCTCTTTCAGACCATGCGCAAGGTCTCGGACGACGCGCTGTGCGCCACGTCCGAGACGCTGAGCTTCAACGTCGATCTGCAGCGGCGGCGCACCGCGCCCTATCCGGACTGGGCGCTGAGCCGCGTGCGGGCCATGGGCGAGGCGCATCAGGGTCTGCCGCGGCCGGAGCAGGCGGGCCGCACGATCGCGATTCGCCGCAGGTCCTGAGACTGGCGCGCGGCGCGGCGCAGGAGTAGGACGCAAGGGTCGGGGCCCGCCGCGGCCGGCCCTCAACATCCGCAAGGTCGAGCGGGCGAGGGGCATGGGCGAACGGCGGGGCATTCTTGCGACGGCCAAGGCGACGCCCGGCGCGTTGCGCCGGCTGGCGCGCCGCCGCGCCCGCGCCGCCTGGCAGGCGGAGCGCGCGCGAATGCGCCGCCAGGGGCCGACCGAGGTGCAGTTCTGGGTCATCGCCCTGGCCGTGGGCATCGCGGCGGGCTATGCGGCGGTGCTGTTCCGGCTGGCCATTTCCACCCTGCAGACGCTGGTCTACGGCGCCGACGACCTGATGCTGCACACGCAGTTGTCGGAGCTGAGCCCGGTCTGGGTCATCGGCATACCCGTGGTCGGCGGCCTCGCCGTGGGTCTGATCCTGCATCGCTTCACCGAGGACGGAAAGGCGCGCTCCGTCGCCCATGTGATCGAGGCGGCGGCCCTGCGCGAGGGGCGCGTGCCGTTGCGATCGGGCCTCGCCTCGGCCGCGGCGTCGATGATCACGCTGTCCACCGGCGGCTCCACCGGGCGGGAGGGGCCGGTGGTGCATCTGGCGGCGACGCTGTCGTCCTGGGTGTCCGACAAGATCAACGCCAGCCCGTTGAGCGCGCGCGAGCTGATGGGCTGCGCGGTGGCCGCGGCGGTCTCGGCCAGTTTCAACGCGCCCATCGCCGGCGCGGTCTTCGCGCTGGAGGTGGTGCTGCGCCACTACGCGCTGCACGCCTTCGCGCCGATCGTCGTCGCCTCCATCGCCGGCACCGTGGTCAGCCGGGTGCATATGGGCGACGTGACGGAGTTCACGCTGCCGGAGCATTCGCTGGGCTTCTATCAGGAGCTGCCGGCCTTCCTGATCCTCGGGCTCGTCTCCGGCCTTGTGGCGGTGGCGATGATGAAGGCGATCTTCCTGGCCGAAGGGGCCGGGGACCGGGTGCAGACGACGCTGCGCATCCCCGGCTGGGTGCGCCCGGGCATCGCCGGGGCGCTGCTGGGCTGCATCGCGGTGCAGTTCCCGCACATCATCGGCGTCGGCTACGAGACGACGTCGCGGGCGTTGACGGGGGGGCTGGGGTTTCAGGAGGCGGTGGCCTTCGCCGCCGTCAAATGCATCGCCGTGGCGCTGACCTTCGCGGGGCGCATGGGCGGCGGCGTGTTCTCTCCGGCGCTGATGATGGGCGCGCTGTCGGGCCTGGCCTTCGGGCAGATCGCCGTGGGCGTCTTTCCGTCCGTCAGCGGGTCGGAGACGCTTTATGCGCTCGCCGGCACGGGCGCCGTGGCGGCGGCGGTGCTGGGGGCGCCGCTCTCGACCTCGCTGATCATCTTCGAGCTGACGGGCGACTGGCAGGCGGGGATCGCGGTGATGGCCTCCGTCGGCCTCGCGGTCGCGGTCAGCGCGCGCTTCGTCGACAAGAGCTTTTTCCTCACGCAGCTGGAACGGCGGGACGTGCACCTGGCCGAGGGACCGCAGAGCTGGATCCCCGGCACGATCAGCGTGCGCGACTGCATGCGCGTGCGCGGCGACGAGAACGGCGCCTCCGACAGCGCCTGCTGGATGCTGATCGAGCAGGGCGCGGCGCTGGAGCGGTCCGACACGCTGGAGCGGGCGCTGCCGATGTTCGAGGTCTCGCGCGCCGGGCGGCCGATGATCCCGGTGGTGGAGCGGGATGCGGAGGGACGGCCGGAGCTGCTGGGCGCCGTCTTTCACGTGGACGCCTTGCGCGCCTACAATCGCGCGCTGGTGGAGACGCATCGCGAGGAACATGGCTGAGCGCGGCGCGCGCGCGGCGGCGGGCGTCGCGCCGGGCGCGGCCGGCGCCGCGCCCTAGGCGGCGTAGGGCCGATCGCAGGCGCGGGCGACCATCTCCAGCCGGTCCTGGCCGTAGAACATGTCCCCGTCGACGAAGTAGGTGGGCGAGCCGAAGACGGAGCGTTCGACGGCCTCGGCGACGTTCGCCTCATGCTGCGCCGCGGCCGCCTCGCCGTCCGCCGCGGCGAACAGCGCGGCGGCATCCAGCCCGGCGCCCTCGGCCAGCGCGGCCAGCACGTCGCGATCCGACAGGTCCGCGTCCCGCTCCCAATGGGCGGTCAGAAACGCTTCGGACAGGGCGTCGGCGTCCATCCCCTCGGCCTGGGCGGCGATGATCGCCTGGTTGGCGAAGGCGTAGGGCCTGCGGTGATGCGTCGGCATGCGGCGCAGCCAGTCGGTCTTGCCCCGCTCTTCCGCCCAGCGGGCGATCTCCCGGCCGAAATAGTAGCGCACATGGCCGGCCGGCCGTTCGCGAAACGCGACGGACCCCGCGGCGGCGAGCACCGGGTCGAGCGAGATGGGCGCGTGCCGGATCGTGCGGCCGGTCTGCGCCGCGATCTCGCGCAGGCGGGCATGGCCCAGCCAGGCGAAGGCCGAATGGGCGGAATAGAAGTACTCGATCTGGGACATGCGCGGCTCCTCCTGCGGGTCGAGCGTGGGCCTGCCCGCCCGGCGCCGCAAGCGCGAAAAGGGCTTGGGCGCGCCGCCGCGCTGGCTTAGCGTTCAAGGCTGCGACGGCGGACCGGGCGACAGATCCGGCCGCCCCCTTCGACAGGAGAGACCCCATGAGCCTCAGCCCCCTCGCGCGCGCCGCGCTGCTGGCCGCCGCGCTGTTCGCGCCCGCAAGCCTGATCGCCGCCGAGCCCGCCATCGTCTATTCCACGGGCGGCAAGTTCGACAAATCCTTCAACGAAGGGGCCTGGACCGGGGCCAAGCAGTGGGCTTCGGAGACCGGCGGAACCTTCGCCGAGTTCGAGATCGAAAGCCCCGCCCAGTCCGAGCAGGCGCTGCGCAGCTTCGCCCGCCGCGGTCATTCCCCCATCGTCGCCATCGGCTTCACCCATGCCAACGCCCTGGCCAAGGTCGCGCCGGAGTTTCCGGACGCCGAGTTCGTGATCGTCGACATGGTGGTGGATGCGCCCAACGTCCGCTCGGTCGTCTATCGAGAGCATGAGGGCGGCTACGTGGTCGGTGTGATCGGAGCGCTGAGCTCGCAGACCGGCAAGCTGGGCTTCGTCGGCGGCATGGACATCCCGCTGATCCGCAAGTTCGCCTGCGGCTACCTGCAGGGCGCCAAGGCGGTGGACCCCGCGACCGAGGTGATGATCGGCATGACCGGCAACACGCCCGCCGCCTGGTCCGACCCGGTGCGCGGCGGCGAGATCGCCAAGAGCCAGATCGACCAGGGCGCCGACGTGGTCATGCAGGCTGCCGGCGGCACGGGCCTGGGCGTGCTGCAGGCCGCGGCCGATGCCGGCGCGCTGGGCATCGGCACGGACAGCAACCAGAACTGGATCCACCCGGGCAAGGTGCTGACCACCATGCTCAAGCGCGTGGACGTGGCCGTCCATGCCGCCTTCACCGCCGGGGAGGCGGGGTTCGAGCCCGGCATCGCCAGCCTCGGCGTGGCCGAGGGCGGCATCGGCTGGGCGCTGGACCAGCATAACCGCGACCTCATCACCGCCGAGGTGGAGGCGGCCGCGAACGAGGCCATGAAGTTCATCGCCCAGGGCCAGATCAAGGTTCACGACAGCTCCATGGAGGGGCCGTGCCCGGTGCAGTGAGCGCCGCCGCTCCCGCGCGCTTCGACGGCGGGTTTTCCGTCGGCGGTCTGGGCGAGGTGGCGATCCGCTGCCGCGATCTGGACGCGATGGAGGCGTTCTACGCGGACGTTCTGGGGCTGGAGCGGCTGGCGCGGCGCGAGGGCGGCATCGTCTTTTTCCGCATCGCCGACGGCGTGGCGGGGCATACGACGGTCCTGGCGCTGTTCGACGCCGGCGCGGCGCAGCGGCGGGTGCATCCGCGGCCGGACGAGGGCGAGCGGGTGGAGACCGGCGGGCGCTCCTCCCTCCACCATCTGGCGCTGTCGCTGACGGCGCAGGCGCAGGCGCGCGCCGTCGCGTGGTACGACCGCATCGGCCAGCCCTACCGCATGGAGAACTTCGACTGGATCGGCTGGCGCGGGGTCTTCACCCAGGACCCCGAGGGCAATACGGTCGAACTGGTGGCGGCGGTGGGATCCCCTTGATGACGAACGCGATCGAGCTGATCGGCGTGGACAAGCGCTTCGGCCCCGTCCACGCCAACAAGGACATCAACCTGGCGGTGGAGGCCGGGACGGTCCACGGCATCATCGGCGAGAACGGCGCCGGCAAGTCGACGCTGATGAGCATCCTCTACGGCTTCTACCAGGCCGACGGCGGCGAGATCCGCGTAGGCGGCCGGACCGTGAGCATCCCCGACAGCCAGGCGGCCATCGATCTGGGCATCGGCATGGTCCACCAGCATTTCATGCTGGTGGAGCCCTTCACGGTGCTGGAGAACGTGATGCTGGGGGCCGAGGGCGGCGCCCTGCTGCGCGAGGGCCGCGCCGCCGCGCGGGCGGAGCTGGAGCGGCTGGAGCGCGAATACGACCTGCGCGTGGACCCCGACGCGGTGGTCGGCGATCTGCCCGTGGGCCAGCAGCAGCGGGTGGAGATCCTCAAGGCGCTCTACCGGGGCGCGGAGATCCTGATCCTCGACGAGCCCACGGGCGTGCTGACGCCGGAGGAGGCCGACCAGCTGTTCCGCATCCTCGCGCAACTGAAGGCGCAGGGCAAAACCATCCTGCTGATCACCCACAAGCTGCGCGAGATCATGGCGATCACCGACGCCTGCTCGGTCATGCGGCGGGGCGAGATGGTGGCGACGCGGCGCACGGCGGAGACCAGCGTCGAGGAGCTGGCGGAGCTGATGGTCGGCCGGCGCGTGCTGCTGCAGGTGGAGAAAGGCCCCGCGACCCCCGGCGAGGTGCGCCTGTCGGTGCGCGAGGCGCGCGTGCGCGATGCGCTGGGGGTGGAGCGTCTGAAGGGCGTCGGCTTCGAGGTGCGCGCGGGCGAGATCGTCGGCATCGCCGGGGTCGCCGGCAACGGCCAGTCGGAGCTGCTGGAGGCGGTGTCGGGCATCCGCGCGCTGGCCTCGGGCGCCATCGAGATCTGCGGCGCGCCGGTGACGGCGGCGGACCCCGCGGAGCTGCGCGGCATGGGCCTGGCGCATGTGCCGGAGGATCGGCACCGCATGGGCCTGGTGACCAAGTTCGCGGCCAAGGAGAACGTGATCCTCGGCTATCACGGGTCCTCGGCGTATTCGCCGGGCCTGTTCCTCGATCGCGGCGCCATCCAGCGGGCCTGCGAGACGCAGATGCAGGCCTTCGACGTGCGCCCCCCCGCGCCGGACCTGAAGACGGCGAACTTTTCCGGCGGCAACCAGCAGAAGATCGTCCTGGCGCGGGAGATCGAGCAGGACCCGGACGTGCTGATCGTCGGCCAGCCCACCCGCGGCGTGGACGTGGGCGCGATCGAGGCCATCCACCGCCGCCTGATCGAGCTGCGCGACGCCGGCAAGGCGGTCCTGCTGGTCAGCGTGGAGCTGGACGAGATCCGCGCGCTGAGCGACCGCGTGCTGGTGATGTTCGACGGCGAGATCATGGGCGAGCTGCCCGAGGGCGCCGACGAGCGCGAGATCGGCCTTCTGATGAGCGGCGTGCGCGAGGAGGCGGCGGCGTGAGCCTGTCCGACTTCGCCGCGGCCGTGCCGGAAGGGCTGCTGTCCCGCTCCGGCAAGCTGGTCTATGCCGGCGCGGCGGCGTTCGAGGGGCGGCGCGAGGTCTACGTGCTGGGCATCAATCCAGGCGGCGATCCCGTGGCGCAGGCGCGGGAGACGGTGGCCGCCAGCCTCGCGCAGGCTCAGGCCGCGCCGCGCTGGAACGCCTATCTGGACGAAAGCTGGGCCGGCCGCCCGCCGGGCGAAGCGGTGCTTCAGCGCCGCCTGCGAGGGCTGTTCGACCGGCTGGGCCTCGACCTGCGCGACACGCCGGCGAGCAACGTGGTGTTCGAGCGCTCCCGCACCGAACGCGATCTGCGCGGGCGCTGGGCGGCGCTGGTTGAGGCGTGCTGGGGGTTCCATGCCGCGGTGATCGACGGGTTGGGCGTGCGGATGGTGGTCTGCCTCGGCGGCTCGGCCGGGCGCGCGGTGCGCGCGCGGCTGGGGGCCAGGGCGGTGGTGGCGGAGTTTCGCGAGGGGAACGCGCGGGGCTTGCGCAGCTGGGTGCACGAGGCGCCGTCGGGGGTGCGGGTGGCAACGCTGACGCATCCGGGGCGTGCGGATTGGGGGAACGCGGCGGCGGATCCGGTTGGGGTTTTAAGGGATGGGTTGGGGTGAACGGCAACAAGTTTGC
>JBCBYE010000475.1:0-3945 GCA_039816075.1 Pseudomonadota bacterium
CGCCGCCGCCGCCGAGGTCTTCTTCGACGGCGCCTGCCCCGTCTGCTCGCGGGAGATCGCGGCCTACCGCAAGATGGACGGCATGGACGCCATCGCCTGGCGGAACGTCGCCGCGGAGGATTTCGCGGCGCCCGATCTGGACCGCGACGCCGCCCTCGCCCGCTTCCACGTCCGCCTTGCGACCGGAGAGATCGTTTCAGGCGCCCGCGCCTTCCTCGCCGTCTGGCGTCGCAATCCGCGGCTCGCCCCGATCGCGCGCCTGCTGGACCGGCGGCCGATCAGCGACGCCCTGGAACTGGGCTATCGCGGATTTCTGAAGGTCCGCCCGCTCTGGCGCTGAGTTTGCGGCGCCGGCGTCCTCGCTGACGCGGAGCGGCTCGGTTCATCCGCGCCGGCGCGCCTTGGGACCCCGCGCGGGCGTTTTTTAGAGCAGCGCGTTCGATCCCGGTCCGATCCATCGGCGTCGCCCAAAAAAGGCTGGTTCGCCCAACGAATGAATAATACATTAATCCAAAAATTTATCGAATCATGAGGTCGGCATGAAACGCTTGCTTGTCGCCGCGGCCCTCGCCGCCATCGGCGCTCGCCGCGCAACCGGCCTCGGCCGTGACCGCCGGACCGGGTCAGACGATCACGGCCCAGTTCGATTTCTCTTCAATAGAAGGCGAATTCATTGGGGCCATCGGCTTCGCCTTCGATGGAGGGATCGCAGAGACCGAGTTGCAAGCCGATCTGGGCACGACGGCCGGCGCGGGCGACCTGCTCTCCGCCACGTTCAGCTTCCCCGCCAACGATGCCGGAAACGGCGCCACCTTCAATATCATCCCGCGCATCACGATCACGTCTACGAACGCGTCGGTTTTCGCGACCATCAAGGTGCTGGAGGGAACGAATGATTTCACCCGCATCGATCTGCTTACCTACACGGCGGCGACCGGACGGCCGACAGGCGGAGTAACGCGGCACCAGGACCCCGTCGTGGCCGGCGACGTGTCGGCCATTCCTGCGCCGGCCCCGATCCTCATGCTCCTGTCCGGTTTCGCCGCCCTCGGCGTGTTCCGCCGCGTTTCCGGCGCGTCGCGCGCCACGGCCCGCGTCGCCGCCTGACCCTGTTCATCACGGTCGCGGAGGTCCGCCCCGAGTACTTCCGGGGCGGCCCTCGTCGCGATCTCAGACGTCCTCGCGCTCCCGCGGCGGCTCCGCGCCCTCTGGCTCCGCCGGCAGGCGCCGCGGCCGCGGGTCGGAGCATCCGCATCCCGCCGCCTGCACGCCGCCCAGCCAATAGCCCCGTCGCACCACCGTCTCGCAGCGCCCTGCGCCCGGGCATTTCCCCTGGCAGGTGTCGCGCAGGATCAGCGCCCGGTGCAGAACGCACTCCCCCCGCGCCGCCATCCGGCGCGTGAGCAGATCGGCGAGGGCCGCCGCCCCCGCCGCCAGCAGCACATAGAGCAGGAGCTTGATCACGGCCCCCGCCCCCGCGCCTACTCGCCCACCATCGCGCCAGGGCGCGCGGTGGAGGCGGTCTGCGGCACCCGGCCCAGCGCGCTTACATAGGCCCGCGTCGCCGCCAGGATCGTGTCGGTGTCCGACGCCGTCCCGCTGACCACCCGGCCCGCATCGTTGAGCCGCACGCTCACCGTCGCCTGCGCGTCCGTGCCTTCGGTCACCGCGTGGATCTGAAACAGCTCCAGCACCGCGTCATGGGGCAGGATCTCCTTGACCGCGTTGAAGCAGGCGTCCACCGGCCCGTCGCCGCTGGCCTCCGCCCGATGCTCGACCCCGTTGATCTCCAGCACCAGCTCCGCCCGAGGCCGCCGCGTGCCGCAGACCACCTCCAGCCACTTCACCCGAGCCTTCTCGCCATCCGACGCGGTCTCGTTCAGGAGGGCGACGATGTCGTCGTCGAAGACCTCCTTCTTGGTGTCCGCCAGCGCCTTGAAGCGGACGAAGGCGTCCTCCAGCTGGTTGTCGCCCGCCTCGATGCCCAGATCGTTCAGCTTGGCCCGGAACGCCGCGCGCCCCGAATGCTTGCCCATCACCAGGTTCGATTCGACCAGGCCCACGTCCTCGGGCTTCATGATCTCATAGGTGCCGGCGTGCTTCAGAACGCCGTCCTGGTGGATCCCGCTTTCGTGGGCGAAGGCGTTCTTGCCCACGATCGCCTTGTTGAACTGCACGGGAAAGCCGGTGATCTGGCTGACCATGCGGCTGGCGGCCATGATCCGCGTGGCGTCGATGCCGGTGTCGTAGGGCATGATGTCGTGGCGCACGCGCATGGCCATGACGACCTCTTCGAGGGCGGCGTTGCCGGCGCGTTCGCCCAGACCGTTGATGGTGCACTCGATCTGCCGCGCGCCGGCCTCCACCGCCGCGAGGGAGTTGGCGACGGCCATCCCCAGATCGTTGTGGCAATGGGTGGAGATCACGCAGTCCTCGATCCCCGCCACGTTCTCGCGCAGCAGCCGGATGATCTCGGCGCTTTCGCGGGGCGCGGTGTAGCCGACGGTGTCGGGGATGTTGATGGTGCGCGCGCCGTGCTTGACGGCGATTTCCACCGCTTCGCAAAGATAGTCGGGTTCCGTGCGCGTGGCGTCCATGGGGGACCACTGGACGTCGTCGCACAGGCCGCGGGCGTGCGAGACGGTGGCGGCGATCTTTTCGAGCACCTGGGGCGCGGTCATCGCCAGCTGATGTTCGCGGTGCAGGGGCGAGGTGCCGATGAAGGTGTGGATGCGCGGGCGCCGGGCGTGCTTGACCGCGTCCCAGCAGCGGTCGATGTCGCCGCGCGAGGCGCGGGCGAGGCCGCAGACGATCGCGGCCTGGATGATCTCGGCGATCCTGGCGACCGCCTCGAAATCGCCTTCGGAGGCGATGGGAAAGCCGGCCTCGATGATGTCGACGCCCATCTCGTCCAGATGCCGCGCCACGCGCAGCTTTTCGTCGAGGGTCATGGTGGCGCCGGGGCTCTGCTCGCCGTCGCGCAGGGTGGTGTCGAAGATCAGCACGCGGTTTTCCGGGCGCGCATCGGTCGTCTGGGTCATGGAACCGGGTCCTTGGTGGAAGCTGTCGAAGGTCGCTGCGGCGCGGTTCCGTCAGGGTCCCCTGAGCGCGCGCGCCGTCGTCCTCGGCACGCTCAGGGGCGGCTAAGGAGAAGGAGACCGGCGCGGATCGCTGAGTTCGACATGCCGCGAGGCATAGCGCGGATCGACGCGGTTGAGAAGGGCTTCGTCCGAGTTGGAGAATTTTTAACCTCGAGCAGGCAGATCTCTGTTTCGAACGTCGCCGGCGGTCCACGGGGCCGCGCGCCGGCCGGCCGCCTTGGGAGATTTCGCCATGCCCGCCTTGACCATCGGTTTCCGCATCCTGATCGCCGTGGCGGTGCCCTCGGCCGCGCTGTTGGCCGCCGCCGGCCTCGTCGTCTCCATGGCGATGGAGACCGCGACCCGGGCGGAGCGGACGGAGGACGGCCTCAAGCTCGTCGCCGCCGGCGGCGATCTGGTGCACGCCCTGCAGCGGGAACGGGGCCTTTCGGCGGGATTTCTCGGTTCGCGCGGGGACGAGGCGTTCCGCACGCGCATGGAGGCGGCGCGCCGCGAGGCGGACATCGCCGCCGCCGGCTTCGCGGAGCGTCGGCAGACCTATGCCGAGGGCGCCGCCCTGCCGGGGGTGGAGGCGGCGGCGGACGCCACGCTCGCGCTGCTGACGGAGCTGCAGGCCCGCCGCGCCGAGATTTCGGCCGAGGAGGTGTCGCGCGAGGACGCGGCGGCCTGGTACACCTCGGCCATTCGGAACCTGATCGATCTGGACGCGGCGCTCGACGCCGGCATCAACAATTCGTCGGCCGACGGGCGGCTGCTGTCCGCCTACACGGCGCTGGCCGAGGCCAAGGAATCGGCGGGGCTGGAGCGGGCGATGGGCGCCATCGGCTTCGGCTCCGGCATCTTC
>JBCBYE010000206.1:0-6981 GCA_039816075.1 Pseudomonadota bacterium
AGGGCGCCCGACACCTCCGACAGGTCCTCCGCCGCGCACCAGATCACGTGGCCCTCGTCCGAACTTTCCACATCCTCGGCGCCCGCCTCGATCGCCGCCTCCATCACCGCGTCTGCGTCGCCGGCGGCGGCGGGATACAGCACCTGGCCCATGCGGTCGAACATGAAGCCGACCGATCCGGTCTCTCCCAGATTGCCGCCGTTCTTGGAGAAGATCGACCGCACGTTCGACGCCGTGCGGTTGCGGTTGTCGGTCAACGCCTCGACGATCACCGCGACGCCGCCGGGGCCGTAGCCTTCGTACCGGATCTCGTCATAGGTCTCCGCGTCGCCGCCCTGGGACTTGTTGATGGCGCGCGTGATGACGTCCTTGGGCACGGATTGCGACCGCGCCTCCTTCACCGCCAGCCGCAGCCGCGGGTTCTTGTCGGGATCGGGGTCGCCCATCTTGGCGGCGACCGTGATCTCCTTCGCCAGCTTGGAAAACAGCTTGGAGCGCACCGCGTCCTGGCGCCCCTTGCGATGCTGGATGTTGGCCCATTTGGAATGGCCGGCCATGGCGAACCTCCGCAAGCCCTTCGCGTCGTCGCCGCGTCATACAAGGGCCCGCCGCCAGCCTCAAGCCGCACGCCTCAAGCCGACCCTCGCCGCACGCCGCGGCCTCAGCCCATCGCGTAGACCAGGAACCCCGCCAGCGCGACCGGCACGAACAGGCCCCGCAGCTTGCGCTCCCACCCCACCAGCCGCGCGGTCACCGGATCGGCCATCACCTCGTCGGGAATCGGCTCGTTCTGATAGACGACGGTCTGGTACTCGGCCGACACCGCCAGGCGGTTCAGCGCGCGCTTGGACCGGCGGCGCAGGGTCCAGTACCAGTCGGGATGGGCGCGCTCCAGCCGGCTGACCAGCCGCTGCAGCGCGATGCCCCAGGCCGTCAGCGCCACAAACCCGGCGCCCAGCAGCGCCATGAACACGTATTCCACCAGCCAGGGCGGCAGTCCGAGCATGTCAGGGCCCCTCCAATGGCCACAGCAGGGGGATCAGCGCGCAGGCCGTGGCGCCGATCAGCAGGTTCAGCGGCAGGCCGACCCGCAGGAAATCGGTGAACTTGTAGCCCCCCGGCCCGTAGACCAGCGTGTTGGTCTGATAGCCGATGGGCGTGGCGAAGCTGGCCGAGGCGGCGATCATCACCGCCACCACGAAGGGCCGCGGATCGACGCCCAGGGTCTGCGCCAGGGCCACGGCGATGGGCGTCATGACCACGGCGACCGCGTTGTTGGACACCAGCTCCGTCAGGACGGAGCACATCAGGTAGACCACCCACAGCGCCAGCGCCGGCGGCAGCAGCATCAGCGTGGGGGAGATCGCATCGACGATCAGCTGCACGGCCCCCGACCGTTCGAGCGCCGCACCGACGCCCAGCATGGCGAAGATCAGCGCCAGCAGCCGCCCCTCCACCGCGGCGAAGGCCTCGTCGGCGTCGATGCAGCGGGCAAACAGCACCACCGCCACCCCGATCACCGCCGCCGCCACGATGGGCAGCAGCCCCACGGCGGCCGACAGCACCACCGCGGCCAGCACCGCCAGCACGATCCGGGCGCGGTCGCGGCGATAGGGGCGCTCGGTCGGCTGCGCCAGATCGACCAGGTCCTGATCCTCCGCCAGGCGGCGGATGTCCTCCGGATCGCCCTCCAGCAGCAGGGTGTCGCCCACGCGCACGTAGATGTCGTCCAGCTGGCGGCCCAGGTTCTGGCTGCGCCGATGCACCGCCAGCGGATAGACGCCGTAGCGCCGGCGCAGGCGCAGCTGGCCCAGGCGACGGCCGACCATGCGGCAGTTGGGGCCGATCAGCGCCTCCACCGTCACCGTCTTCTTCTCCGACAGCCGATCGACCATGTGCAGCGCGCGGGTCTCGCGCAGGCCCAGCAGCTCGTTGACGCCCGTGCGCAGGACCACGCGGTCGCCCTCCTGCAGCAGCACGCCCGCCATGTTGCGGCGCAGGGATTCGTCGCCGCGCAGCACGTCGATCACGCGCATGCCCTCGCGGCGGAACAGGTCCACCTTCAGCGGCTCCTGCCCGATGACCGGGCTGCCCGGGGGCACGGCGACCTCGGTGAAGAAGCTCAGGCGCTTGCGGTCGGTCAGAAAATCGGTGAGCGCCTGCCGCTCCGGCAGCAGGCGCCGGCCGATGAAGCGCAGGTAGAGGACGCCGACCGCGCACAGCACGATGCCCAGCGGCGTCGCCTCGAACAGCGTGAAGGGCTCCAGCCCCTCGGCCCGCGCCACGCCGTCCACCAGCAGGTTGGTGGAGGTGCCGATCAGCGTCATCGTGCCGCCCAGGATCGCCAGGTAGCTCAGCGGGATCAACAGCTTGGACGCGGTGATCCGCAGCGCGCCGGCGATGCGGCTGGCCACCGGGATCATCACCACCACCACCGGCGTGTTGTTCATGAAGGCCGAGGCGCCGGCCGCGAACACGGCGAAGCCGGCCAGCGTCGCGCGCGGCCGCTGCGCCGCGCCGGCCATGGCCGCGCGGGTGAAGGCGTCGAGCGCGCCGGTGCGCACCAACGCCCCCGACAGGATGAACATCGCCGCGATGGTGATCGGGGCGGGATTGGCGATGGCGGTCATCAGGACCTCGGCCGGCAGCACGCCGCCGGCCATCAGCGCCGCCACCCCGCCGATGGCCACGACCTCGGGCGGGAACCGCTCCGTCACGAACAGGGCGAACATCCCCAGCACCACGGCCAGGGCGAAGATCGCCGGGCCGTGATCGGCCAGCGCCCCCATCAAGCGGGGGGCCGCAATCGTCGTCGAGGGGCCGTCGTCATGGCGGCGGCGCTCCTTGCCAGTTGGGGCCGGGCGCGGGGAGGCTCCGGCAGCGCGGCGCGCGGTGTAGCCCGCCGCGCGTCCCGGGGGCAAGCGCGCGCAGGGTGAACGCGCCGCCCGGTCAGCGCCGCGGCTGAACCAGCGCCATTCCCGCCACCATCGCCGCCAGCGCCGCCCATATCCAGAGGGAATGGCGCTCGCCCAGCACCAGCATGCCCCAAAGCACGCCCGAGCCGGTGACGACGTAGGAGACCATCGAGGCGAAGATCGGCCCCCCCATGCCCACCATCGCCACGTAGCCGGTATAGGCGCCCGCATGCAGCAGGCCCGAGACGAGCATCGCCTGCTCGGCCGCGCCGAAGGGGCCTGGAAAGGGAACCCAGACCCCCGGCGCCGCTGCCACGACCGGCGCCAGGATCAGCATGCCCATCAGCGACGCGCCCGCTAGCGCTGCGAAAGGGTCCAGCCCGGGCGGCATGCGCAGCTTCACGAACGTTCCCTCCGCCCCATAGCAAAGCGGCGCGAAAAGCGCGATCAGCACCCAGGGCCAGGCCTCGGGCGAGGGCAGGCTCGCCTCCGGGCCCAGGATCAGCGCCACCGCCGCCGCGCCCAGGCCCACCCCGGCGATGCGCCGCGGCGCCGCCCGGTCCGCGCCCAGGGGCGCCGCGACCGCGATGGCGAACATCGGCACCGTCGCCAGCAGGATCGCCAGCACCCCCGCCGGCAGATGCGCCGAGGCGGCCAGCGAGGCCGAATTGGGCGCCAGCGTGCCGATCGCCGCGATCACCGCGTAGAACTTCAGCGCCTCGCGCGTCATCGGCAGCCGCCGGCGGCGCAGCAGCATGATCCCGCCCAGCGCCGCGACGCTGATCGCCAGCTGCCAGAACACCAGCCCCAGCGGCGAATGCCCGGTGGAGACCGAGATCTTTCCCGCCACCACCGTGCCGCCCCAGGCCAGGCCCGAAGCGAGCAGCAGCGCCGTCGCCGCCGCCCGACCCTCCGCGGCCGCCGCGCCTTCCGCCTGCGCCGTCATTTCCTGCGGCCTCCGCCTTTCGGCCCGCCTGATGCGGCCCGCGTCCCGACGGCCATATGGCCGAGGCCGCGCGAAGGTCCAGCGCCGCCGTCGGTCCGCGCGCCCTTGCGCCGCGCCCGTTTCGCTTTAGGACAGCTGCATGAGACTTCTGTTCCTCGGCGACGTCATGGGCCGCGCCGGCCGCACCGCGGTGGCGGAGCGTCTGCCGGCGCTGCGTCTGGCCTGGCGCCTCGATTTCGTGGTGGTCAACGCCGAGAACGCCGCCTCCGGCATGGGCCTCACCGGCGGCATCGCGCAGGAGCTTCTGGCCGCCGGCGCGGACTGCCTCACCCTCGGCGACCACGCCTTCGACCAGAAGGAGATGCTGAGCTTCATCGAGACGGAACCGCGCATTCTCCGCCCCCTCAACATCGCCCGCCCGGCGCCCGGCGGCGGCTTTCGCGTGTTCGAGGCGACGCGCGGGCGCCGCGTGGCCGTGGCGCAGGCGCTCGGCCGGGTGTTCATGAAACAGCCCTACGACGACCCCGTCTCCGCCTTCGACGCGGCGCTGCGGGCGGCGCCGCTGGGCGGCGGGGCCGACGCCGTGATCTGCGATTTCCACGCGGAGGCGACGTCCGAGACCATGGCCATGGGCCGCTGGCTCGACGGCCGCGCCAGCCTGGTGGTCGGCACCCATACCCACGTGCCCACGGCCGACGCGCAGATCCTCGCCAAGGGCACGGCGTTTCAAAGCGATGCGGGCATGTGCGGCGATTACGACAGCGTCATCGGCATGCAGCCGGAGGAGCCGATGCGCCGCTTCGTCACCGGCATGCCCAAGGGCCGCTTTCAGCCGGCGCTCGGCCCGGCCACGCTCTGCGGCGTCTTCGTGGAGACCGACGACGCCACCGGCCGCGCCGCCGCCATCCATCCGGTTCGCCTCGGCGGCCGCCTCGCCCCCGCTCTGCCCCCGGGCCTGTCGCTCCCCGAGCCCTGAGGCGCCCGGCCCGGTCGTCGCGCCCCGATCCCGTCGCGCGGCCCGCCCGCCCTCCCCCGTCGCGACGGGATCGGGGCGCGTAGACCCGCGACGCGCGCCGACGATGGCCGTTCGTTCGCGCTGAGCCTCGCTTTGAAGCCGACGCCCGACCTCGCCGCCGCGAACGCCCGATCCCGGCGCGACGGGGGAGGGCGGGCGGGCCGCGCGACGGGATCGGGCGCCGGGATCGGGCGCCGCCCATGCCGATGCCTCCGCAGGATCCGGGTGGCGCGCCGCCCCCCGGCCCCCCATTCTCCTCCGCACGTTCAGCGAAGGACCCCGCCATGATCGAGATCGCCCCGCCCTCGCCCCGCGACGCCATGCCGGCGGACAACGTGCCCGAGCGCGACCGCTTCCATCACGAGCTCATGGCCGCCGCCCTGCGCCTGATCGAAGAGCGCGCGCACGATCACCCCTCGCTCGACGAACTGGCCGAGCGCATGGGCCTCTCTCCCGCCCATTTCCAGAAGCTGTTCACCAAATGGGTGGGCGTCAGCCCCAAGCGCTACCTGCAATGGCTGACCCTCGACCATGCCCGCGCCCTGCTGCGCGATCGGCGCACGATCCTCGACGCCGCCTACGACGTGGGCCTCTCCTCCCCCGGCCGCCTGCACGACCTCTTCATCCGGTGGGAGGCGATGACCCCCGGCGACTATGCCCGCCGCGGCGAGGGGCTGGAGATCCGTTGGGGCTGGTTCTACTCGCCGTTCGGCCCGGCGCTGGCCATGGGCACCGATCGCGGCCTCTGCGGTCTCGCCTTCACCTATGAATGCGGCCGCGCCGCGGCCATGGCCGACCTGCGCGGCCGCTGGCCCGGCGCCTCTTACGTCGAGGATCCCGACGCCCTGCGTCCCTGGGTCGAGGCCGCCTTCTCCGGCGCCGGCGAGGCGCGCCTGCATGTGCTCGGCGCGCCCTTCCAGATCAAGGTGTGGGAGGCGCTGCTGCAGGCGCCCTCGGGCACGGTCACCACCTATTCCGACCTCGCCGCCGCCGTGGGCTCCCCCAAGGCGGTGCGCGCCGTGGGCACGGCCGTCGGCCGCAACCCCATCGCCTTCCTGATCCCCTGCCACCGCGCCCTGCGCAAATCCGGGGCGCTGGGCGGCTACCATTGGGGCCAGGGCGTCAAGCGCGCGATCCTCGCGTGGGAAACGGCGCAGACCGAACGGGCCGGCGCCGCCTGATCCCCGCGCGACGCCGCCGCGCCCGGCGCGCGACCGATCAGCGGATGCCGCGCACCGCCCGCCGCGCGGCCGAGGGCAGATCGCCCGGCATCAGGCCGATGTCGTCGAGCATCTTGGCGTCCAGCGCCTCCAGCTCCCTGAGCGTGCGCTCATAGGCGCGCGCCCGCCGCCAGCGGCCGGCGAAGCTCGTCAGGGCCGCGATCACGTCGTCGAAGGCCGACGCGCGCGCGCCGGACCGAACGGCTGCATGAGCCATCATCATCATCCTCATTGTCTCGTGGGGGCCGCGTCGAGGCTTCGCCGGCGCGGCGGACGCCATGCGGACCCGCGGCGTCGTCGAAAGATGAGATCGCCCTGAAACCGTCCGCGCACAAGCCGCGATCCCCGCAACTCCGCCCTGCATGCGGCGCAAGGCTGCGCGGGGCGGCGCTGGACGCGGCGGGCGCCGCGGTCCATGTGAGGCACGCGATGCAGATGCCCGCCGCTCTCTCCCACGCTCCGTTCCGCGCCTATCTCGCCGGCAACTTCTGCGGCCTGATGGGCATGTGGGTGCTGCGCGTGGCCGCCGGCTGGCTGGCCTGGGACCTGACCGGCTCGGCCGCCTCCACCGGCTTCGTCGCCTTCCTGATCTTCGCGCCCACGCTGATCTCCGGCCCCTTCTTCGGCGTGGCGGCGGATCGGTCGGATCCGCGGCTGGGCATGGTGGCGACCCAGGGCGCGCAGGGCGTCTGCGCCGCCGTGCTGGCCGGCCTCGCGCTGGCCGACGCGCTCGGCTTCGCGGCGCTGGCGGGCATCGCGCTCGCCTCGGGCGTCGCGGCCAGCGCCTACCACCCCATGCGCATGTCGCTGGCGCCGCGCCTGGTGCCCAAGGCCGACCTGCCCCAGGCCGTCGCCATGACCGCGCTCAACTTCAACGCCACGCGC
>JBCBYE010000647.1:0-2648 GCA_039816075.1 Pseudomonadota bacterium
CGACCCGGCCCGTGCGCCCGACCGCCTTGACGGAGACGCCGTTCACCGCGGCGACTCGATCCTCCGTCGCGTCGCCGCTGACCGATGCGGCGCCGGCCAAACGACGCGCCGCGCCTTCGGCCGAACCGCCGGCGCCTCGCCGCGACGAGGCCCGCGCGAAACGGGGCGATGCGCCCGCTCCCCGCCGCGGCGAGGCGGCGGCGCTGCGGGCGGCGCTCGAGCGGCTGGCGGGCGACCCCGCGTTGCGCGGCGCGGCCGGGGAGGCGTCGTGATGGCCAAGACCGCGACGGACCCGACGCGCTTCGGGGCGATGGCCCTGCTCGGCGCCGTTTTCATCGGTTCGGCGAGCGCCCGGCTTCTGGACCCCTCCGGCGCCATCGCGCAGGAGGCGACGGCCCCCGACCCGGCCCCGGCCGTCGCGCATTGCGCCAAGCCGGAGGCGCCTGAGGCTCTGCTGGCGGCGCTGAAGGAACGCGAGATGCAGCTCGCCTCCCGCGCGGACGTGATCGCCGATCGGGAGCGGCTGCTGGAGGCGGCGGAGCTGCGCTTCCGCGCTCAGGCCGACCGCCTGCAGGAGGCGGAGGCGCAGCTGTCGGCGACGTTGGCGAGGGCCGACGAGGCGGCGGAAAGCGACGTCACGTCGCTGGTCGAAGTCTATGAAACGATGAACCCCAAGAACGCCGCCCAGATTTTCGAGGCGATGGACATCACCTTCGCCGCCGGCTTCCTCAGCCGCATGCAGCGCGATGCCGCGGCGCGGATCCTGTCGGGTCTGCCGCCGGACAGGGCCTACGCCGTGTCGGTGGTCATCGCCGGCCGCAACGCCTCGGCGCCGCGGGAGTGACGGAGCTTCCGGCCATGGCGCAGGCGATTGTTAACTCAGGCTCTTCACACTGGCGCGGACTGCCCGGAGCGGGCGGACCAGTCGGGGGAAGACGAGATGTTCGGGTTCATCGGGATCGCAATCACGTTCGTGATGGTGTTCGGCGGCTACACGTTGGCGGGCGGCAAGCTCGACATCATCCTCAAGGCGCTGCCGTTCGAAATGATGATGATCGGCGGCGCGGCGGTGGGCGCGTTCCTGCTGTCGAACGACCTTGGGACGATCAAGCACACGCTGTCCGACATCGGAAAGGTGTTCAAAGGCCCGAAGTGGAAGAACAACGACTTCCAAGACCTTTTGTGCCTGCTTTTCGAGCTTGTGCGCACCGCCAAGTCCAACCCCATGGCGCTCGAGCCGCATGTGGAGGCGCCGGACGAATCATCGATCTTCCAGAAGTACCCCAAGATCCTCGCCGACAAGACGGCGGTCGATCTGATCTGCGACACGCTGCGCGCCGGTTCCATGAACTACGACGATCCGCACCAGGTCGAGGAAGTGCTGGACCGGCAGTTGGAGACGCGCCTGGCCCACGCCTCGCATCCCAGTCACGCGCTGCAATCCGTCGCCGACGGGCTTCCGGCGCTGGGGATCGTCGCGGCCGTTCTGGGCGTCATCAAGACCATGTCGTCCATCGATCAGCCGCCGGAAGTGCTCGGCAAGATGATCGGCGGCGCCCTCGTGGGCACGTTTCTCGGCGTGTTTCTGGCCTACGGCTTCGTCGGGCCCATGGCCTCGCGCGTGAAGGGCGTGGCCGAGCATGACCATCAATTCTACCTGCTGATTCGGGAGGTCCTCGTGGCCAGTCTGCATAACCATTCTCCGGATATCTGCGTCGAAGTCGGGCGTCAGAACACGCCTCGGGAGCTGCGGCCCAGCTTCACCGACCTCGCCGACGCGCTGCGCGCGTCAAAGGCCCCCGCATGATCCGGGCGGCGGCGGCCTTGTCGGCGACGGTTCTGCTCTGGGCCGCCGTCGCCGAAGCGCGGACGGGCGAGCGGGCCCGAGTGCGCGCCGGCGAGCATTCCGGCTACAGCCGCATCGCCATCGACATTTCGCGCCTGGACGACTGGTCCGTGCGCAAGCGCGGCCGCCGCCTGATCGTGACCTTCCCCGGTCGCGATCTGACCTTCGATACCCGGCAGATCTTTCCGCTCCGTCGCGTCACCCGCGTCTCGCAAGCGCGAGGGGCGACCTCGGAGGCGGGATCCACGCTGACGCTATCGATGACGTGTTCTTGCGAGGCGGACGCTTACAGATTCGACGACGACATGCTCGTCATCGACATTCGGCCGCAGTCCGAACCGACGCGGTCGCCCTCGCCGCGCCCGGCGGCCGAGGCTGAAACGACGCCTGAACCGCAGATCGCCGTGGAGGCGCCGACGGTTGAAACGACCGAAGCGGCCCAGCCGGGGCCGCCTGCCGCGTCGCCGCCGGCGGAATCCCAGGTCGTGGTCGCCGAACCGGAGGCGACCGAACCGCTTTTGCAACCCGCCCCCGAACCTTTGCCCGACGATGTCCGCGAGGCGCAGAGGATCCTGCTCGAGCAGCTGTCGCGGGCTGCCGATCAAGGCCTGGTGGAGTTTCGCGACGGCACGTCCGTCGACGCCGCCGATCCGGTGGAGATGCCCGATACCGACGTCGGAGGCTCGCCGGACGCGTCTGAGGACGCGGGCGTTTCGCCTGACGCTCCGGCCTTGCGCGCGGACCCCGACGCTGAGTCGCCGACTGCAGGACCGTCACTTCGACCCGTCGATTCGGGGCCGCA
>JBCBYE010000554.1:0-3338 GCA_039816075.1 Pseudomonadota bacterium
GGCAGCGCCTCTTGCCAGCTGTAGGACTGGTGGTTGTCCACGAAAGCGCCCATGTCGATCAGCTCGCGCCAGTTGGCAAAGGTCGCGCGGACACGTTCGTCGGTCCATTCCACCTCACCATTGGTCAGCGCCATGTGGAAGTCATAGCCATTGGTGCGCATGTTCAGATAGTCAAACCAGCCACCGGCGGTCCACAGGAACTTGGTGCCGATGGTGAAGCACTTGCGCCCGCTGTCGAGGATCGCCTGGCAGTTGGACTTGAACGTCGCCCAGTCGGTCGGCTCGGCCAGGCCCAGCTCTTCGTAGATGTCTTTGCGGTAGTAAACGCCCCACTGGTAATAGGTGTAGGGCACGCCCCACTGCTTGCCGTCGATGGTCATCGCGCCCTTGGTGGAGGCGAGATTGTCGGCGATCGCCGGCTCCGCCCACAGGTCCGACACGTCCTCGAACAGGCCCGCGTCCACGTAGGGGCGCATGCGGTTGGCGGCGTACCAGGTGGCCACGTCCGGGGGATTGGCGGTCAGGAAGTTGCGGATCTGGGTCTTGTACTCTTCACGATCGATGACCGTGGTCTCGATGGTCAGGCCGGGATGCAGAACCTGGAAATCGCCGATCATCTTCTCCATCGTCGCGCGCGGCGCGGGGTTGGAGGTGTCGAGGAAGATCTTCAGATCGCCGGTCAGATCGGCGGCGGCGGGGCCCGCCCAGGCCGACGCCAGAAGGGCCGCGGCGCCGGCGGCCGTGAGCATGGAACGCATGGTGTCCTCCCAGACTTGTTCCGCACCCTGAGTTCCAATATTCGGAACTGGGTTTTGATTATTGAAAAACTCTCCCGCGCCCGCCTATCCTTGTCAAGAACTCCGGCGGCAGGATCGGAGGCGTGATGGGAGGACGCGGCGATGACCGCGCAGCGGCCCGCCGACGGCACCGTCGGCAAGGCTTTGCAGGTGCTGGACCAGGTGGCCGCGTTCGGCCGCCCCGTGCGGTTTTCCGAGCTGCTGTCCGGCTCCGGCTTTCCCAAGGCGACGCTGTATCGGTTCCTGCAGACGCTGACCTCGCAGGGCGTGCTGAGCTACGAGCCGGAGCGGCAGACCTACGCGCCCGGCCTGCGCCTGCTGCGCCTGGCGCATGCGGCCTGGCGGCAGAGCAGCCTGGCGCCGGTGGCCCGCCCGCATATCGACCGGCTGTCGGCGGAGATCGGCGAGACGGTGCACCTGGCTCAGCTGGACAACGGCCAGGTGCTTTACGTCGACAAGCGCAACGCGGCGGCGCCCATCGCCATGTATTCCGAGGCCGGCAAGGTCGGGCCCGCCTACTGCACCGGCGTGGGCAAGGCGATGCTGGCGTTTCTGGACGGGGCGGAGCGGGCGCGGGCGCTGGACCAGCAGGCCTTTCACCGCTTCACCCCCGCCACCCTGCCCGACGCCGCGGCGCTGGAGCGCGAGCTGACCGCGATCCGCGCCCGCGGCCATGCCCTCGACCGCGAAGAGCATGAGCCGGGGATCATCTGCGCGGCGCTGCCCATTCTGACGCCGGGAGGGCGCGTTCTGGGCGCGGTCTCGGTCACCTCGTCCACAGCCCGGCGCGGGCTGGAGGAGCTGGAGCGCCTGGCGCCCGTGCTGCGCCGCGCCGCCGAGGCCATCGCGGCCGAGGCGGAGGCGTGGCGTTTCCCTGACGACGACGACGCGATGCGCGAAGCGGGAGCGGCCTGACATGACCGGAGTGACGCTGGAGAAGGTGATCAAGCGCTATGGCGACGCGCAGGTGATCCATGGCGTGGATCTGCAGATCGAGGACGGCGAGTTCTGCGTCTTCGTCGGCCCGTCGGGCTGCGGCAAGTCCACGCTGCTGCGCATGGTGGCGGGGCTGGAGGAGACCACGGACGGCGCCATCCGCATCGGCGCGCGCGACGTGACGCGGGCGGACCCGGCGGCGCGGGGCGTGGCGATGGTGTTCCAGACCTATGCGCTCTACCCCCACATGTCGGTGGAGGAGAACATGGGCTTCGGTCTGCGCATGAACGGCCGGCCCAAGGCGGAGATCAAGGCGAAGGTCGCCGAAGCCTCGCGCATCCTGAAGCTGGACGAGTATCTGCGGCGCAAGCCCGCGGCCCTGTCGGGCGGGCAGCGGCAGCGCGTGGCCATCGGGCGCGCCATCGTCCGGGGGCCGGAGGTGTTCCTGTTCGACGAGCCGCTGTCGAACCTCGATGCGGAGCTGCGCGTGGAGATGCGCGTGGAGATCGCGCGCCTGCATCAGGAGATCGGCGCGACGATGATCTACGTCACCCACGACCAGGTGGAGGCGATGACGCTGGCCGACAAGATCGTGGTGCTGCGCGCGGGACGGATCGAGCAGGTGGGCGCGCCGCTGGACCTTTACCGCGATCCGGACGGCAAGTTCGTGGCGGGGTTCATCGGCTCCCCGTCCATGAACTTCCTCCAGGCGACGGCGCGGGACGGGGCGGTGGAGGCGGCGGGTTTGGGCGCGACGCTGCCCAGCGGCGTGGCGCTGCCCCCGGCGGGCCAGCCCGTCACGCTGGGCCTGAGGCCCGAGCATCTGGAAATCGACCCGGCGGGCGAGACCCATCGCGTCGATCTGACCGAGGCGTTGGGCGGCGTGTCCTACGCCCATCTGATCGCGCCCACGGGCGAAAAGATCGTGGTGGAGGAGCGCGGCGACGCCCGGTCCCGCGAGGGCGATCTGGTGAGCCTGCGCGTGGACCCGGCGCGCGCCTACCTGTTCGGCGCGGACGAGCGGCGGCTGCGCTGAGCGCCCGCCGCGCCCCTTTGACCGCCCCGGTTCAAAAGCGCTTCACAAACGAAGGTTAAGAGGACGTAAAGGATCGGCGGGGCGAGGGGCCCCGGCCGCCGCCCGCGCTCAGGAGCCGACGTCATGTCCACGACCTTCATCAACGAATTCCACTACGACAACGACGGCGGCGACGAGGGCGAATTCATCGAAATCGTCGGGCTCGCCGGAACCGATCTGACCGGCTGGCAGGTGGAGCTCTACAACGGCAGCAACGACAGGACATACGACACGCTGTCCCTGTCGGGGGTTCTGGCGGATGCGGGCGACGGCTACGGCTTCGCGGTGATCGACCTGCCCGCGAACGGCCTGCAGAACGGTTCGCCGGACGGGATGGCGCTGATCGATGCGGGCGGCGCCGTGGTCGAGTTCCTCAGCTACGAGGGCGTCATCACCGCCGTGAACGGCAGCGCGGCCGGCGAGACGAGCACGGATGTCGGCGTGCAGGAATCCAGTTCGACCCCCATCGGGCAGTCGTTGCAGCGCGCGGGCGTGGGCGCCGCGGCCTCGGATTTCGCGTTCTCGGGGCC
>JBCBYE010000305.1:0-5775 GCA_039816075.1 Pseudomonadota bacterium
CGGGCGCGAAGGAGGCCCCGGATCAGGTCCGGGGCGCCGATCGCTTCAGCGAGGACCGGCCCGTGCCCGCCCGACGCCCCGCCAGCGCAGCGTTCCTCGCCGAATTCGCCCGCAGGGCGAAGAGGCGCCCCGGCCCAACGGGAGCCGAGGCGCGCGACGCCGACGGGCGGAAGCGCTCCCTTGAACTCTTCGCGCGCCGGGGCCGGCTTGCGCGCCACCGCCCCCGACGATAAGTGACCTGCGACGCCGGCGGGGGGCTTCCCCGCCCATCCCGAAAGGCCCAGCGGAGGGTTCATGTTCATCTCACCGGCCTACGCCCAGGCGGCGGGGGGCGATCCCCTGGGGGGCTTCGGCTCCTTCATCCCGCTCGTCCTGATCTTCGTGATCTTCTACTTCTTTCTGATCCGCCCCCAACAGAAGCGGCAGAAGGAGCATCGGGCCATGCTCGAGGCCCTGCGCCGCGGCGACCAGGTGGTCACCCAGGGCGGCATCCTGGGCAAGGTCCACAAGGTCAAGGACGACGACGAGGTGGAAGTGGAGATCGCCGAGGGCGTGCGCGTGAAGGTGGTCAAGGCCACCATCGCGCAGGTCGTCTCCAAGACCGAGCCGGCGAACGACAACTGATCCCTTGGCCCGCGCCCCGGCGCGGCAGGAGACCCGATGCTGCATTTCGCCCCCTGGAAGACGGCGCTGGTGGTTCTGACCTGCCTCGCCGGCCTGATCTTTTCCGCGCCCAACCTGTTCTACGAGCGGGTGGAGCGGGCCAACGACGCCCGCGCCTCCCTGGCGCTGGGCGCGGGGGACGCGGACGCGCAGGCGGCGGCCGCGGCCTGGCCGGCCTGGGCGCCGTCGAGCCTGATCAACCTGGGGCTCGACCTGCGCGGCGGCGCGCATCTGCTGGTCGAGGTGGCGGTCGAGGACGTGCATCAGGAGCGGCTGGACGCCCTGTGGCCCGAGGCGCGGCGCGCCCTGCGGGAGCTGCGCGACCGGATCGGCCCGTTCCGGCGCATCGAGACCGCGGCGACGGAGCTGCGCATCCGCCTGAGCGACGCCGCCGGCGCGGCGTTCGCCGCCGCCGCGGTGCGCGAGCTGGCGCAGCCCGTGGCCGGCGGCCTGCTGGGACCGGGCGGGCCGGACATCACGGTGACGGACGAGGGCGCCGACCTCGCCGTCACGCTGACCGAGCCTGCGATCGCCGAGATGGACCAGCGCACCATGGCCCAGAGCCTGGAGATCGTGCGCCGCCGCATCGACGAGACCGGCACGCGCGAGCCCACGATCCAGCGCCAGGGCGACGACCGCATCCTGATCCAGGTGCCCGGCATCGGCAGCGCCGAGGAGCTGCTGGGCCTGATCGGCCAGACCGCCAAGCTGACCTTTCACCTGGTCGAGAGCGCCACGGCCGACGCCGCCACCCGCGCCGGCCCCAACCAGATCAAGGTGGAGGACGGCGAGGCGCCGGGCCGCTTCTACGTGCTGGAGCGCCGGGCGCTGGTGACGGGAGATCGTCTGACCGATGCGCAGCCGGGCTTCGACGGGCAGACCGGCGAGCCGGTGGTGAACTTCCGCTTCGACGCCGCCGGCGCGCGCCGCTTCGGCGAGGCGACGGCGGCCAATGTGGGGCGGCCCTTCGCGGTGGTGCTCGACGATCTGGTCATCACGGCGCCGACGATCCGCGAGGCCATCACCGGCGGCTCCGGCCAGATCAGCGGGCAGTTCACCGTGGAAAGCGCCACGCAGCTGGCCATCCTGCTGCGCGCCGGCGCCCTGCCGGCCGAGATCACGGTGCTTGAGCAGCGCACGGTGGGCCCCGATCTGGGCGCCGACAGCATCGCGGCCGGAGAGCTGGCGATCCTGATCGCCTTCGCCGCGGTGCTGCTCTTCATGGGCGTCAGCTACGGCCTGTTCGGCCTGTTCGCCAATCTCGCGCTGATCCTGAACGTGGCGATGCTGATGGCGCTGCTGAGCGTGATCGGCGCGACGCTGACCTTGCCGGGCATCGCCGGCATCGTGCTGACCATCGGCATGGCGGTGGACGCCAACGTGCTGATCTTCGAGCGGATCCGCGAGGAGGCCAAGCGCGCCAAGGGCGCCGCCAAGGCCATCGAGACGGGCTATGAACGCGCCTTCAGCGCCATCGTCGACGCCAACGTCACGACCTTCCTGGCGGCGCTGATCCTGTTCTCCATGGGCTCCGGCCCGGTGCGCGGCTTCGCGGTGACGCTGGGCGTGGGCATCGTGACCTCGGTCTTCACGGCGACCATGGTCACCCGCTTTTTCGTGGCGCAGTGGTTCTCGCGCGCCCGCCCCAAGACCCTGACGGTGTGAGGAGGCCGCGATGCGCAGGCTGAGACTGGTCCCCGACGACACCTCGCTGAACTTTCTGGGGGCGCGGAAGATCGCCGCCGCGGGCTCCGCCGGCCTGGCGGCGCTGTCGCTCGTGCTGCTGCTGGCGCTGGGCCTGAACTTCGGCATCGATTTCCGCGGCGGCACCATGCTGGAGGCGCGCACGCCGGCCGCCGCCGATCTGGGGCAGATCCGCGGCATCGCCGGGGGGCTGGGCCTGGGCGATGTGGCGGTGCAGGCGTTCGGCGCGCCGCAGGACGTGCTGATCCGGGTGGAGACGCAGCCCGGCGACGGCGACGCGCAGATGGCCGTGGTGGGCACGGTGCAGTCGGCCTTGCAGGCGGAGATCCCGGGCATCGAGTTCCGCCGGGTGGAGGTGGTCGGCCCCAAGGTCTCGGGCGAGCTGATCGTGGCCGGCGCGCTGGCCATCGCCGCGGCCGTGGGCGCGGTGCTGATCTACATCTGGCTGCGCTTCGAATGGCAGTTCAGCCTGGGCGCGGTGGCGGCGCTGGTGCACGACGTGGTGCTGACCATCGGGGTGTTTTCGCTGGTGCGGCTGGAGTTCAACCTCAGCATCATCGCGGCGCTGCTGACCATCGTGGGCTATTCGCTGAACGACACGGTGGTCGTCTTCGACCGGGTGCGCGAGAACCTGCGCAAGTACAAGCAGGCGACGTTGATCGAGGTGCTGAACCGCTCCATCAACGAGACGCTGAGCCGGACGGTGATGACCTCGGTCACCACGCTGATCGCGCTGCTGGCGCTGTATTTCCTCGGCGGCGAGGTGATCCGCGGCTTCACCTTCGCGATGATCTGGGGCGTGGTGGTGGGCACCTACAGCTCGATCTTCGTGGCTGCGGCGGTTCTGCTGTGGCTGGGCGTGAAGCGCGACTGGTCCACGGGCGAGGGCGACAAGGGCGGCCCCGCGGGCGTGCAGTTCGGCGCGCAGGTCTGATCGCGACGGGGGCGCGCCCGACGGCCCGCCCTCGCCTTTCGTCGCTTGGGCGCGCCGCCCGCCGGCCCCCTCAGGGCGCCCGGGAATCGCACCGATCGGCTGCGCGGAGACCTGCGCGCGTCGACGCGCTCAGCCTTGCGCGCGGTCTCGGCGCATCTTCTCCATCGTGCGGATCTGGCTGCGCAGGCCGTTCAGAAGACCGCCCATCTTGAGGGTGAACAGAAGCGGGATGAGGAAGCTCGCGACCATGGGGGGATCTCCAAGTGTGCAGGGGCCTGAAGGCCGATTTAAGGGCTCGAAACTTGCGCTTCATAAGTTTCGAGGTCTCGCTGCCTCTACACCGGGGATCGCCGCGGCGGTTTACTTGGTGGAAAGGAAGAAATGACGCAGTGCGTCAACGCGCCCGACTTGCCGTCGTCGCGCAGGCCCTGAGCGGACGCGCCGGGCCCGCGCCATGCTGACATCCGCGCTCGACGCCCTGGCCGCCGCGGCCGCGCAGCCGGCCTTCTGGACCCTCGCCGTCGCCGGCGCGCTGGCCGGGCTGGCGCGGGGCTTTTCGGGCTTCGGCGCCGCGCTGATCTTCATGCCCGCCGCCTCGGCCGCCGTCGGCCCGCAGACCGCGCTGATCACCCTGTGGATCGCCGACGCCATCGGCGCGTTGACCCTGCTGCCCTGGGGCCTGCGCCATTGCGGGCGGGCGGAGGTCGGCCGCCTCGCCCTGGGTCTGGTCTGCGGCGTTCCGGCGGGCATCTGGGTGCTGACGACCGCGGCGCCGGAGCCTTTGCGCTGGGGCCTCTGCCTCGCGGCGCTGGCGGTTCTGGCGGCCCTGGGCCTCGGCCTGCGCTGGACCGGCCCGCTGCCGCGCGCGGCCGAAACCGGCGTGGGCTTTCTCAGCGGCTTCGGCGGCGGCGTCGCGGGGCTCAGCGGCGTCGCGCCGGTGATCTTCTATCTGGGGCGCGAGGCGGGGTCCGAGCGGCTGCGCGCCAACATCATCGCGCTTTTCGCGGTCAGCTTTCCGCTGGGCGGCGCGCTGTTGGCGTGGAACGGCCTGTTCACGGCGGAGGCGGCGGCCTTCGGCGTCCTTCTGACGCCCCTCTACGCGCTTGCCATCCGCGCCGGCGCGTTCCTTTATCCGCGGGCGAGCCAGCGGACGTTTCAGCGACTGGCCTTCGCGCTGATCGCCGCCTCGGCCCTGGCCGGGCTGCCGGTTTGGGACTGAACGAAAAGGCGGGGGTCCCCATGCGCATGAACGAGATCACCTTCGAGAACCGCCCGCCCATCGACGGCTACGGCGAGGGCGGGTTCCGCGTGGGCGGGCTGCGGCACTTGGGCGGTCTTGCGCTGCTGCCGGACCGGATGGAGGGCTGGGACGTCGCCGCGCCGGCGCAGATCACGGCCGCGTCGGTCGCCCCCTTCATCGCCGCGGCCGGGGACATCGACGTGCTGCTGATCGGCCTGGGCGCGGACGTCGCTCATCTGCCCGCCGCCGCCCGCGCGGCGCTGGAGGCGGCGGGGCTGGGCGTCGAACCCATGACCACGCCCAGCGCCTGCCGCACCTTCAACGTGCTGCTGGCCGAGGATCGCCGCGTCGCCGCCGCGCTGATCGCGGTCTAGCCCCGCGGCCGTCCGCCGCGCCGGCCGCTCAGTCGGCCGCTCGATCGTCCGGCGCGTCCCACTCGTCGCCCAGCAGCTCCGGCAGGTCGAAGGCGTGCAGCGCATCGCGGTGATGCGCGGCATCCTCCAGGAACAGATCGCGGGCGATGGCCCGGGCGAGGCGCCGGGCCCCCTCGCTGGCCTGGGGGATGTCGCCGGCCAGGTTGCCCAGCGAGGGCTGCGCCGCATGGGTGAAGAGCCGGATGCGGCGCAGGCCCTCGGGCGCGGCGCCGGCGCGGGGCGTCAGCTCGAACCCCGGGCCGAGGGCAGGGCAGTCCAGCAGTTCGCCGGCCTGCGCGTCGGGCACGAGATCGCGCCAGAGGGCGGCGTGGGGCGCGAAGGCCGCCAGCTCCGCCGCGGCCGAAAGGTCGAAGGCGAAGCCTGTGCCGAGGATCGCCAGATCCGCCTCCGCCGGCGCCAGGGCCGGATCGGCGAAGATCAGGCGCAGGGCGCCGCCGCCGGCCTCCTCGACCCGCGCGACCTCCGCGCCGAGCACCAGGCGCACGCCGGCGCGGGCGGCGCGCTGCACGGTATGGCGCGGCGGCGCGGTGCGGGCGCGCGCGACGTAGGACAGCCAGTCGAGCCGCGCGCGCGGCGGCAGGTCGGGAAAGCCGTGGGCGAAGCCCGGATAGACCGTCTGCTTCATCGTGTTGACGGTCGGAACCCGCGCCGCCCGACCCAGCAGCGTCGCCTGCGCCCCGCTTTCGGCCGCAAGGCAGGCGTTGTCGAAGGCGGAGGCGGAGAGCCCCACCACCGCCACCCGCCGCCCGGCGAGCTCCGCCGGATCCAGCGGCGCGGAGCTGTGACGCACGCGCGGGCCC
>JBCBYE010000393.1:0-4664 GCA_039816075.1 Pseudomonadota bacterium
CATCGGCGATATCGCCGGCGCGCCCTGGCTGGCGCACAAGGCGAGCCACGAG
Source organism: Pseudomonadota bacterium (assembly GCA_039816075.1). Lineage (GTDB taxonomy): Bacteria > Pseudomonadota > Alphaproteobacteria > Rhodobacterales > Rhodobacteraceae > Albimonas. Next base: position 53 of record JBCBYE010000393.1, read on the forward strand.
GGCGTCATGGTGGCCGAGCTGATCGCAGGCAGGAACGACGTGCACCCGGTGCATCCCGAGAGCATCGCCGGCTGCACCTATTGCCACCCGCAGGTCGCCTCGGTCGGTCTGACCGAGGAGAAGGCCAAGGCGGCCGGGCATGAGGTGAAGGTCGGCCGCTTCCCCTTCATCGGCAACGGCAAGGCCATCGCGCTCGGCGAGCCCGAGGGCATGATCAAGACGATCTTCGACGCCAAGACCGGCGAGCTGCTGGGCGCCCACATGGTCGGCGCCGAGGTGACGGAGCTGATCCAGGGCTACGTCGTCGGCCGGCAGCTGGAGACCACCGAGGAGGACCTGATGAACACGGTTTTCCCGCATCCCACGCTGTCGGAGATGATGCACGAGAGCGTGCTCGACGCCTACGACCGCGCCATCCACTTCTGAGGGCGCGCCGTCCCGACCGGGGGTGCGCCCCGAGGGGGGATCGACCCCCCTCGTGACGCGGCCGCGCCGCAAAAGCGGCGGCGCGGCTGGCCAGGCCTCGGAGGTTGGCGCTTGGGGTTGGGGTGTTCGCGGTTCGCCGAGAAGGCCCTTGGAGGACCTTCGCCGAGCGTGCGGCGAGTCGCCGCCCGGCCTTCAACGCCAAGTCTGGCGGGGCCTCAAGGCCGAGCCTCGCTTCGCTCGGTCGCTGCGCGCGGAGCGCTTGCGAGCCTTGACCCTTTCGACGACTCGCCTTCGGGGCCGAGGGCGGCGCCGGGTGGGGAGGGGACTTGCGGCGGAAGCGGCGCTTCTTTCCGGGACCGTCGGCCGGGACGGGATCGGAGGTCTCTTTCGCAGACGCGCGCGCCGCGGTTCGAGTTCGGGCCCCTCGCGCCGCCCGAACGAAAAATTTCAGATGTCTTCGAAGTCTCCGCCGCGGCCTTTGCCGGCGGCGAAGCGCGCGGCGCCGCCCACGCCCTCTGCCTCGAACGCCGCATGGCTGCGCCATTCGCGGGCGAAGGCGGCGCCGCGGGGCAGGGACCATTGGTCCAGCGCCACGCCCCGATCCGCCCGCATGCAGGCCTGGGGAAAGCGCGAGATCTCCGCCGCCAGGGCCTGCGCCGCGGCCAGCGCGCCGCCGGGCGGCGTCAGACGATCCGCGAGACCCCAGGCCAGCGCCTCGTCCGCATCCACCCGCCGCCCGGTCAGGATCATGTCCAGGGCGCGGCCTTGGCCCACGATCCGCGGCAGGCGGATCGCGCCGCCGTCGATCAGGGGCACGCCCCAACGGCGGCAATAGACGCCGAAGAACGCGTCCTCCGCCGCCACGCGCAGATCGCACCACAGCGCCAGCTCCAGCCCGCCGGCCACGGCCGGGCCCTCCACCGCCGCGATCACAGGCTTGCTCAGCTGCAGCCGCGTGGGCCCCATGGGGCCGGGCGCGTCGTCCGCCAGATCCCCGGACGCCGGCGGAGCCAGCCGCGTGGCCCAATCCCCGCCCACGTCGCCGGCGCGCGTCAGATCGAACCCGGCGCAGAAGGCGCCGCCCTCGCCGGTCAGCACCGCGACGTCGGCGTCCGAGGCCTCGAAGTCCGCGAACGCAGCGTGCAGCGCCCGCGCCGTTTCGGGGTCCACGGCGTTGCGCCGCTCCGGCCGCGCGATCGCGACGGTGACGACCGGGCCCTCGCGTGAGATGCGGACGGTCACGGGAACCGCACCTTGCCGATGTAGTCCAGGTTCCGGTTCCGCTGCGCGTAGTCGATGCCGTAGCCCACGACGAACTCGTCGGGGATCTCGAAGCCGGTGAAGCGCGCCTTGACCTCGACCTCGCGGCGCGACGGCTTGTCCAGCAGCGCGCAGATCTCCAACCGCCGGGGCTTGCGCGCCGTCAGCAGGTTCATGACGTGATGCAGGGTGAAGCCGGTGTCGACGATGTCCTCGACGACCAGCACGTCGCGGCCCTCGATCTCGCCGCGCAGGTCCTTGAGGATGCGCACCTCGCGGCTGGAGGTCATGGAGGCGCCGTAGGAGGACGCCTCGATGAAGTCGATCTCCACCGGCAGGTTCAGCTCCCGCGCCAGATCGGCGATGAAGACGAAGCTGCCGCGCAGCAGGCCCACCACGATCAGCTTGTCGGTGTCGGCGAAATGCGCCTCGATCTCGTCGGCCAGCGCCTCCACCCGCGCGGCGATGGACTTCGCGCTGATCAGCTGGTCGATCACGTAGGTGCGGCCGTCGGGGCCGGTCTCGGTCTTTCGCGCCGCGCCTCGCGCCGTGCCGTTCATTCGCCCCTCCCGGCTGTGTCGGAGCGTGGCGCTCCGCCGGGCAGGCTAGCGCGCGCGGCCGCGCTTGTCAGGGCGCTAGGCTGTCGTTAGGACCCCTCGCCTAAGACTGCCCGCGGGGGCGCGCCGCGAAGGGACGCGATGACGACTCATGCCGAAATCCGGCCGATGCCCTATTCGCCCGATCAAATGTTCGCCCTGATCGCCGACATCGACGCCTATCCGCAGTTCCTGCCTTGGGTCTCGGCCGTGCGCACGCGCGCGCGCCGGCACGAGGAGGCGCGCGAGGTGATCGAGGCGGATCTGATCGTCTCGTTCAAGGTGTTTCGCGAACGCTTCGGCTCGCGCGTCGTGCTGCGGCCGGAGGAAAGCCGCATCGACGTCGCCTATCTCGACGGGCCGTTCCGCCGGCTGGACAACCATTGGGAGTTCCGGGCGCGCGCCGACGGCGGCTGCGACGTGGATTTCTTCGTGGATTTCGAGTTCAAGTCGCCGATCCTGCGCCGCGTCATCGGCGCGGTGTTCTTCGAAGCCATGCAGCGCATCGTGCGGGCGTTCGAGGCGCGGGCGGAGGACCTTTACGGCCCCCCTTCGGTGGCGCTGGATCCGGCGGAGTAGCGCGCGGATCCCGCCCCGCCGCTCCGCCCCGACCAGACGATCCCCCGACGCCCCGCAGGTCAGACCAGCGCCGTGAGATGGGCGAAGGCGCGGCGCACGCTTTCCCGCCGCACGGCGCCGCGGCCCAGGGCGCCGAACTCCACCGTCTCCACCCGCGCCGCGCCGCCGCGCCGCGCCCAGCCGAAGCAGACGCGGCCCTCGGGCTTCACGTCCGATCCGCCGGGCCCGGCGATGCCCGTGACGCTGACCGCGAGGTCGGCGCGGGAGCGGGCGAGCGCGCCCTCGACCATGGCGCCCGCCACCGCCTCGCTGACCGCGCCATGGGCCTCGATCAGCGCGGGCGGCACGCCCAGCATCTCGGCCTTGGCGGCGTTGGAATAGGTGGCGAAGCCGCGCTCCACCACGTCGGAGCTGCCGGGCACCGCGGTCAGCGCGCCGGCGATCAGCCCGCCGGTGCAGCTTTCGGCCGTGGCGCAGGTCAGGCCCGCGGCGCGCAGGGCGGCGAGGACCGGCCCGGCCTCCGCGATCAGGGCGTCGAAATCGGTGCCGCTCATGTCAGCCAGCCATGGGCGATGGCGGCCGCCAGCGCCACCAGAAGCGCGGCGAACAGGCCGGCGAGCAGATCGTCCGCCATCACGCCCCAGGCCCCCGGCAGACGCTCCAGCGCGTTGATCGGCCAGGGCTTCCAGATGTCGAAGAGGCGGAACGCCAGAAAGGCGCCGACCCAGCCCGGCCAGGGGAACAGCCACGGCTCCGTCCCGCGCAGCCACAGGCCGAGCGAAAGGGGGAAAAGGGCCAGAAGCTGCCCCGCCACCTCGTCCACGATCACCTCGGAGGCGTCGGCCTCCCAGATCGGGGCGCCGCGGATGGCCAGCCAGCCGGCCACGCAGACCGCCAGAAAGCCGACGACCAGCAGGGGAAAGCCGCCCAGGCCGTGCAGGACCCAGCCCAGGGGCAGCGCGGCGAGCGAGCCGAACGTGCCGGGCGCCGGGACCAGCGCGCCCAGCCCCCACAGCGTGGCGAGCGCCCTCATGCCCCGCCCTCCGGCAGCGCGAGCGAGACGGAGGCCATGGCCGCGATGCCTTCTTCGCGGCCGGCGAATCCCAGCCGCTCCGTCGTCGTGGCCTTCACCGACACGCGGTCGACCTCCACCTTGAGGATCTCGGCGAGCCGGGCGCGCATCGCCTCCGCCAGGGGGCCGATCTTGGGCCGTTCGCAGATCAGCGTAACGTCGGCGTTCACCAGGCGTCCGCCGCGGGCCGCCACGCGCTCCACGGCCTTGTCGAGAAAGATGTGCGAGGCGGCGCCCTTCCACTGCGGGTCGGAGGGGGGGAACCAGCGGCCGATATCGCCTTCGGCCAGGGCGCCGAAAATCGCATCCGTCAGGGCGTGCATGCCCACATCGGCGTCAGAATGGCCCTGCAATCCGCGCGCATGCGGCGTCCGAACGCCGCAGAGCACCACCGCGTCGCCCTCGCCGAACGCATGCACGTCGAAGCCCGAGCCGCTGCGATACTCCATGGGGTCCGTCCCTTCCAGCCGCGCCGCGGCGGCGACGAAATCCGCCTGCGTGGTCAGCTTCACGTTGGCCTCGTCGCCCGGCGTCAGCGCGACGGACAGGCCCGCGGCCTGCGCCACGGCGACGTCGTCGGTCATCTCCGCCCCCGCGGCCGCGCGATGCGCCGCGCGGATGGGGCCGAGGCGAAAGGTCTGCGGCGTCTGCGCCCGGCTCAGCGCGGCGCGGTCCAGCG
>JBCBYE010000303.1:0-5782 GCA_039816075.1 Pseudomonadota bacterium
GAATTTCTGGATCAGGCCCAGATTGACGACCGCAAAGGCTTTGCGGTTCGGTTTTGTGAAACCACGTTTGGGCAAACGCTGGTAGAGCGGCTGCTGACCGCCCTCATATCCCTTGATCGCCACACCCGACCGGGACTTCTGACCCTTGATGCCGCGCCCGCCGGTCTTGCCGGTGCCCGAGCCCGGGCCGCGGCCGACGCGCTTGCGCTTTTTGGTGGCGCCGGGATTGTCACGCAGTTCGTGCAGTTTCATGACGCTGTTCCTTCTCGGGTCGGACGCCCGCGGCGCGTCAGCCGCGGGGCCATCGACAATGACGCGGGCGGATCGGGATCCGCCCGGCGGCGGCGGTCGGCGCAGGGCGGATCTTGATCCGCCGCCGCGTTTACGGCCGCTCTTCGACGATCTTCACCAGATGCGGGATCGAGTTCACCATGCCGCGCACGGACGGCGTGTCCTCGAGCTCGCGCTCCTTGTGCATCTTGTTCAGCCCGAGGCCCTTGAGGGTCGCGCGCTGACTGGCGGGGCGGCGGATCGGAGAGCCGATCTGCTTGACGACGATCGTGGCCATGGGATCAGGCCTCCACCGTCTCGGCCGCCGGCGCGTCGTCGCGCTTGGGCAGGATGTCGGACACCTTCTTGCCCCGGCGCGCAGCGACGTTGCGGGGCGACGTCTCCTTGCGCAGGCCGTCCAGCGTGGCGCGGATCATGTTGTAGGGGTTCTGGGAACCGATGGACTTGGCCACCACGTCCTGGATCCCCAGCATCTCGAACACCGCGCGCATCGGGCCGCCGGCGATGATGCCGGTGCCGGGCGGGGCCGTGCGCATCACCACCTTGCCGGCGCCGTGGCGCCCTTCCATGTCGTGATGCAGGGTGCGGCCTTCGCGCAGGGGCACGCGGATCAGCTGGCGCTTGGCCTGCTCCGTCGCCTTGCGGATCGCCTCGGGCACCTCGCGGGCCTTGCCCTTGCCGAAGCCGACGCGGCCCTTCTGATCCCCGACCACGACCAGCGCGGCGAAGCCGAAGCGCTTGCCGCCCTTCACGGTCTTGGAGACGCGGTTGATCGCGACGAGGCGATCCTGGAATTCCGGGTCTTCATCCCGGTCGCGACGGCGTCCGCCGCCGCGGTTGGGTTCGCGAGCCATGATCGCCTCCTCAGAACTTCAGGCCGCCTTCACGGGCGGCGTCGGCAAGCGCCTTGACCTTCCCGTGAAAGAGGTAGCCGCCGCGGTCGAAGACCACGGCCTCGACGCCGGCCGCCTTCGCCCGTTCGGCGATGGCGGCGCCGACCTTGGCGGCCGCGTCCTTGTTGTTCTTGCCCACCACCCCGAGCGTGGCCTCGAGCGTGCTGGCGGCGGCCAGCGTGCGCCCCTGCACGTCGTCGATGACCTGCACCGAGATGTTCTTGCCCGAACGGAAGACCGAAAGCCTCGGCCGGCCGTTCGAGAACTTCTTCAACCGGTTCCGCACACGCAGGCGGCGCCGGAGGAAAAGATCGCGTTTGGTCGTCGCCATCTGTCCGGTCCTTACTTCTTCTTGCCTTCCTTGCGGAAGATGTACTCGCCCTTGTAGCGGATGCCCTTGCCCTTGTAGGGCTCCGGCCGCCGCCAGTCGCGGATGTTCGCGGCCACCTGCCCGACCTTCTGCTGGTCGATGCCGGTGATCTCGATCTCCGTGGGCTTGGCGCACTTGATCTCGATCCCCTCGGGGATCTCGAAATCCACGTCGTGGGAATAGCCGAGCGCCAGCTTCAGCGTCTTGCCCTGCACCTGCGCGCGGTAGCCGACGCCCTGGATCTCAAGCTCTTTCTTGAAGCCCTCGCTGACGCCGGTGACGCAGTTCTGCACCTGGGTGCGGGACATGCCCCACTGCTGACGCGCGCGCTTGGACAGGCCCCGCGGCTTCACCGCGACCGAATTGTCCTCGACCACCAGGTCGACGTCGTCGGTGGCGGTGAAGCTGCGGACGCCTTTCGGGCCCTTCACCTCGATCGTCTGCCCGGACACGGAGGCCGTGACGCCGGAGGGCAGGTCGATCGGTCGCTTTCCGATGCGGCTCATCTCGCCCTCCTCAGAACACGGTGCACAGAACCTCGCCGCCGACATTGTCGGCGCGGGCCTGCGCATCGGACATCACGCCGCGCGGCGTGGAGACGATCGCGACGCCCAGGCCCTGGCGGACCTGAGGCAGTTCCTTGACCGGCGAGTAGACGCGGCGGCCGGGGCGGGAGACGCGCTTGAGCTCTTTGATGACCGGCTCGCCATCGAAGTACTTCAGGCTGATCTCGAATTCCGGATGACCTTCGCCGTTGGCCGCGGCTTCGTAGCCGCGGATGTAGCCCTCTTCGGTCAGAACCTTCAGGACGCGCTCGCGCATCTTGGAGGCCGGCGTGCGGACGGTCGACTTGTGACGCATCTGCGCGTTGCGGATGCGGGTCAGCATGTCGCCGACGGGATCGTTCACGAACATCGCGGTCCCCTCACCAGCTCGACTTGACCATGCCGGGGATCTGGCCGACCGAGGCCAGGTCCCGCAGCGCGATGCGCGACATCTTCAGCTTGCGATAGTAGGCCTTGGGACGACCCGACACCTGGCAGCGGTTGTGCAGCCGGGTGGCGGAGCTGTCCCGAGGCAGCTTCGCGAGCTTCATGGACAGCTTCACGCGGTCCGACAGCGACGCGTTCTCGTCGCGCAGCTGCTCCTTGAGGGCGGCGCGCTTGGCGGCGTACCGGTCCACGAGCTTCTGACGCTTCTTCTCGCGCTCGATCATGCTCACTTTGGCCATTGTCTCTCCTCCTCCCGCGCTCAGTCGGCGAAGGGCATGTTGAAAGCCTTCAACAGCGCCTTGCCTTCCGCGTCGCTGGGCGCGGTCGTGGTGAAGATGATGTCCATGCCCCAGATCTGGTCGATCTTGTCGTATTCGATCTCGGGGAAGACGATGTGTTCCTTGAGGCCCATGGAGTAGTTGCCCCGGCCGTCGAGCTTGTCCTTGAGCCCGCGGAAGTCGCGGACGCGCGGCAGCGCGATGGTGATCAGGCGATCCATGAACTCGTACATGCGATCCTTGCGCAGGGTGACCTTGACGCCGATGGGCATCCCCTCGCGCAGCTTGAAGCCGGCGATGGAATTGCGCGCCTTGGTGATCACCGGCTTTTGGCCGGCGATGGCCATCATGTCGTCATGGGCCGACTTGATCTTCTTGCTGTCGGCCACGGCCTCGCCCACGCCCATGTTGAGCGTGATCTTCTCCAGCCGCGGGATCATCATGTCGTTCTTGTAGCCGAACTCTTCGCGGAGCTTCGGCTTCACCACCTCTCGGTAGTGCGTCTTCAGCCGGGGCTGATAATCGCTCGCATCAAGCATCGAGAACCTCCCCGGATTTCTTGGCGAACCGCACCTTCTTGCCGTCGACCTCCTTGAAGCCGACCCGGGTCGGGCCGCCCTCCTTGGGGTCGATCATGGCCAGGTTGCTCAGGTCGATCGGCGCTTCCTTGGGGATGCGGCCGCCCTGGCTCTGCTGGCTCTGGCGGGTATGGCGGATCACCATGTTGATGCCGGTCACGAGGGCCCGGCCCTCCTTGGGCATCACCTGGGCGATCTCGCCCTCCTTGCCCTTGTCGCGGCCCGAAAGCACGACGACCTTGTCGCCCTTCTTGAGCTTGGCGGCCATGTCAGAGCACCTCCGGCGCGAGGCTGATGATCTTCATGAAGTTCTTGCCGCGCAGCTCGCGCACGACCGGGCCGAAGATGCGGGTCCCGATGGGCTCGAGGTTGTTGTTGAGCAGCACCGCGGCGTTGCCGTCGAAGCGGATCGCGGTGCCGTCGTCGCGGCGGACTTCCTTGGCCGTGCGCACGACGACGGCCTTGCGGACGTCGCCCTTCTTCACGCGGCCCCGGGGGATGGCCTCCTTCACGGAGACCACGATGATGTCGCCGACCGAAGCGTATTTGCGCTTCGCGCCGCCGAGCACCTTGATGCACTGAACCCGGCGGGCGCCGGAATTGTCGGCGACCTCCAGGTTGGACTGCATCTGGATCATGGGTCTTCTCCTCGACCTGCGGGAACGCGCCCCGCGGTTTCGACAGGACCTGGGCTATGGCCCGTCAGGCTTCCCCGACGACCACCTCCCAGGACTTGTTCTTGGACTTCGGCGGACATTCCTGGATCCGGACGGTGTCGCCGGCCTTGAACTGGTTCGCCTCGTCATGCGCGCGGTACTTCTTGGTCGCGCGCACGGTCTTCTTCATCAGCGGGTGGGTGAAGCGCCGCTCCACCAGAACCGTGACGGTCTTGTCGTTCTTGTCGCTCACGACGGTGCCCTGAAGGATGCGTTTGGGCATGGATCAGGCCTCCGCCGTCGCGGCGGCCGCAGCGGCCGCCTTTTCGTTCAGAATGGTGTTCACCCGCGCCACGCCACGCTTCACGGCGCGCATGCGGGCCGTGTTCTCCAGCTGGCCGGAGGCCGCCTGGAAGCGGAGGTTGAAGGCCTCCTTCTTGAGCGCGACGAGCTCGTCGCGCAGCTCGTCGGGCGTCTTGTCTCGCAGATCGGCGGCTTTCATCGCCTGGTTCCTCTCGTCGACATCACCGGGGCGCCCGCGAAGGCGGTCACGCCTGGGTCCGGTGGAGAAGCTGAAGCGCGCGCTTTACGCGCGCGTCCCCTCGAATGCAAGGGCGAATGCGCCCCGGCGGTGGGTTTTCGGCGACCGCGCCCGTCGGACGGGGGCCGAAATCGTCGGGGCCGCCCGAAGGCGGCCCCATCGTCGGGTCAGGATCGCGCCCGGCGCGCGGTCCTTACCAGTCCTCGCGCTGCACGAAGCGGCACTTGACCGGCAGCTTCATGGCCGCCAGGCGCAGCGCCTCGCGCGCGATGGGCTCGGCCACGCCGTCGATCTCGAACATCACGCGGCCCGGCTTGACCTTGGCGGCCCAGTACTCGACGGAGCCCTTGCCCTTGCCCATGCGCACCTCGGTCGGCTTCTGCGTGACCGGCACGTCGGGAAAGATGCGGATCCACACCCGGCCCTGACGCTTCATGTGGCGCGTCATGGCACGGCGCGCGGCCTCGATCTGGCGGGCGGTGACGCGTTCGGGCTCCACCGCCTTGAGGCCGTAGGACCCGAAGTTCAGGTCGAACCCGCCCTTGGCCTGGCCGTGGATGCGGCCCTTGTGCTGCTTGCGGAATTTCGTGCGCTTCGGCGAAAGCATCTGCTCATCTCCTCCTGGCCCGGATCAGTTCCGGGCCGGGCGCGAGGCGCCCTCCTGCATCTCCTGCTGGCGACGATCACGAGCCGACGGGTCGTGCTCCATGATCTCGCCCTTGAAGATCCAGGTCTTGATCCCGATCACGCCGTAGGCCGTGGAGGCCTCGACATGCGCGTAGTCGATGTCCGCCCGCAGGGTGTGCAGGGGCACGCGGCCCTCGCGGTACCACTCGGTCCGCGCGATCTCGGCCCCGCCCAGACGGCCGGCGGCGTTGATGCGGATGCCGAGCGCGCCCATGCGCATGGCGTTCTGCACCGCGCGCTTGATGGCGCGGCGGAAGGCGACGCGACGCTCCAGCTGCTGGGCGATGTTCTCGCCCACCAGAGTGGCGTCGATCTCGGGCTTGCGCACCTCGACGATGTTGAGGTGCAGCTCCGAGCTCGTCAGCTTGGCCACCCGCTGGCGCAGCTTTTCGATGTCCGCGCCCTTCTTGCCGATGATGACACCGGGACGGGCGGTATGGATCGTGACGCGGCACTTCTTGTGCGGACGCTCGATGATCACCTTGGACAGGCCAGC
>JBCBYE010000709.1:0-2307 GCA_039816075.1 Pseudomonadota bacterium
ACCATGGCGGCGGCGGCGGGGCGGCTTCTGCACATGTATCACACCGAGGGCGCAGGCGGCGGGCACGCGCCCGACGTGCTGGTGGTCAACGGGTGGGAGAACGTGCTGCCGTCGAGCACCAACCCCACCAACCCCTTCACCCGCGGCGCCCTCGACGAGGGGCTGCCCATGACGATGCTGTGCCACATGCTCAGCTTCGACCTGCCCGAGGACGTCAGCTTCGCCGAGGCCCGCGTGCGGCCGGAGACCATGGCCGCCGAGGACCTGCTGCACGACATGGGCGCCATCAGCATCTTCGCCACGGACACCCAGGGCATGGGCCGTCTGGCGGAGAACGGGGCCAAGGCGTTCCAGCTCGCCTCCGTCATGAAGGACCGCATCGGTCCCCTTCCGGAGGAGCCCTTCGCCGGCGCCGACAACGCCCGCATCCTGCGCTATCTGGCCAAGCTGACGATCAACCCGGCCATCGGCGGCGGCATCGCGGCGCATGTGGGCAGCCTCGCGCCCGGCAAGATGGCCGACCTCGTGCTGTGGCGGTACGACCATTTCATGGCCAAGCCCAACGCGGTGGTGAAGTCGGGCGAGATCGTCTGGTCGCAGATGGGCGACGGCAATGGATCGCACATGATGACCGAGCCGGTGGTGCAGCGGCCCATGTGGGGATCGATGGGCTCGGTCAAGCATCGCCTGGGCTCCACCTTCGTGTCGCGCCTGGCGGTGGAGGCGGGGACCGAGGCGCGGCTGGGCGCCCAAAAGCCCTTCGTGCAGATCGAGAGCGTGCGCGGTCTGACCAAGCGCGACATGCTGCGCAACGACGCCATGCCCGACATCAAGGTGAACCCTGCGACGTTCGAGGTGACGGCGGATGGCGAGCGGCTGTGGTGCGAGCCGGCGGCGCAGGTCCCGCTGGCCCGCGCGCATTTCCTGCGATGACCGCGGCGCGGGTGGGCATCGGCGGGCCCGTCGGCTCCGGCAAGACGGCGCTGATCGAACGGCTGCTGGAGGTCTTCGCCAAGGACGGCACCGAGGTCGCCGTCATCACCAACGATCTGGTGACCGACGAGGATGCGGAGCGTCTGCGCCGCGGCGGCCGGCTGCCCGCGGACCGCATCCTGGCGGTGCAGGCCGGCGCCTGTCCCCATACGGTGATCCGCGAGGATCCCACGCCCAACCTCGCCGCGGCGGATCGGCTGGACCGCGCCTATCCGGCGCTGGACCTGGTGCTGATCGAGAGCGGCGGCGACAACCTCTCCTCCACCTTCAGCCTCGATCTGGTGGATTGGTGGATGTTCGTGATCGACGTGGCGGGCGGCGACGACATTCCGCGCAAGCGGGGGCCGGGCGTGCTGAAAAGCGATCTGCTGGTCGTCAACAAGACCGATCTGGCGCCCCATGTGGGCGTGGACCTGCCCGCCATGCTGGCGGAGGCGGAGACGGTGCGCGGCGGCCGGCCGGTGGCGGCGACCGACCTGCGGGCCGGCCGGGGGCTGGACGCGGTCGTGGCGCATCTGCGGCGCGAGGCGTTGCTTCGATGAGCCTCGATGCGGCGGGCTGGGGCGCCGGCGACGGCGGGGCGCCGCCGCAACTGGCCCTGCATGCGGTGCGCGATCCGTCGGGGCGCAGCCGCGTCGCCCGGTCCCGCGCGACGTTCCCGTGGAGCTTCGCGCGCGGCTTCGCCGGGGGGCGCGGGGCGGACGGCGCGGCGCTGGCCATTCCGCAGACCGCCGGCGCCGGCCTTTTCGGCGGGGAGACGGCGCGCCAGCGGGTGACGCTGGCCCCCGGCGCGGCGCTGGAGCTGCGCGCGGCCGGCGCCATGGTCGTGCATCCGGGGGCCGGGGGCGGGGAGGCGACGCTGCTGCAGGACTTCGACCTGGGCGAGGGCGCGATCTGCGTGCAGGCGGCCGAACCCTTCGCCGCGCTGCCCGAGGCGCGGCCAGCGATCGTCTCGCGCATCGCGCTGGGCGAGGGCGCGGTGTTCTTGGGGTTCGAAGGCGTCTGCGCGGCGCGGGCCGAGGGATTGCCGCACAGCCTGCGCCTGGAGCTGAGCGCGACCGGGGCGTCGGGCGAGCTGCTGTTAGAGGATCGCCAGGCGGCCGACGCGTCGCTGCTGGCGCGGGCGGCGGAGAGGGGCGCGGGCGCCGTGGGGACGGTGCTGCTGATCGATCCGTCGGGCTGCACGCCGCGTCCGCCCGTCGGCCCGGTCGATCTGGGCCCGGGCGTCTATGCGGCCGCCGCCCCGTTGCGCGGCGACGTCGGCTGGGGCCTGCGCATCGCCGCGGCGGATGGGGGGGCGCTGCGGCGGGCCGG
>JBCBYE010000130.1:0-8672 GCA_039816075.1 Pseudomonadota bacterium
CGCGCCGCCCTGCGTCGAGGCCGCCGGGGCGTCGGCCCCCTGCGCGTCCCGCGCCGCGGCGCGGGCCCGGGCCTCCGCCACCAGCCGCGCGCCCTTTTCGGTCGCGCTCGGCCGGGGCGCCTTCTTCAAGGCCGGCGCGCGCTCCCTCAGCGCCGTGTCCAGCCGAAGCAGCAGCCCCGACGCGGTGCGCGGCCGCGCGCCGACCCAGCCGTCGGGAAAGGCGTAGCCCAGCGCCGCCATCTCCTTGGCCTTGCTGCGCCGCGCCACGGCCTGGGCGGGGCCGTCGTAATAGTCGGGCCAGGGCCGCTTGTCCCTGGACACGTTGGCCGCCGGGATCGGCCGCGCCGGCGCCCGCCCGATCCGCCGCAGGGTCTCGGCGAAATCGGCGTCGAGCGATTCGTAGCGCAGCCGGTGGTCGCAGCCCTCCAGATGCGGCAGCCAATAGGACAGGCTGTGCGGAAAGGCCTGGGCGAATTCCGAAAACGTCGCGTCGGTCTCCATGACGAAATCGTAGCTGCGCTGTTCGTAATCGGTCAGCCAGCCGCCGTTGACCTGCAGCACCGCGGGGTTGGTGTAGTTGCCTTCGAAGTTCCGCACCAGGTGGTAATAGCGCGTCACCCAGATATCGAGAGGGTTGCGCACGGTGATGAACTTGAACAGCCGCGCGACTTCGTCGGCGCCCAGCTCCTGCACCGCCTCATGCACCTCGGCATGCTTGTGGCAGATGGCGACGCCGCCGTGGTTCTCCACCAACTCCTTGGCGATGGCGGTGCTGGCGGTGCTGCGCGCCTCGACGAACAGATAGCCGTGCTCGCGGGAATAGATCACCGCGGCGCCGCCCCTCAGGCGGCGGAGCGGCGGCGGCGGCCGGGACGCCGGGCCGGGGCGGGCGGGGCGCCGTGGATCAGCTCCATGGTCGACCCGGTGCACTCGCCCAGCTTGGCGATGATGTCCTCGGGCGTCGGGCGCGGGCCCGGCGGCACGGTCTCCAGCGCCTCGCGCATGGCGCGGATATGCTCCGGCTTGGTGCCGCAGCAGCCGCCGATGATCTTCACGCCGAGGTCGCGGGCCAGCACCGCGTAATCGGCCATCAGCTGCGTCGTGCCGGAATAGCGGATCGCGCCGTCGACGTATTCGGGGATGCCGCAATTGGCCTTGGCCACCAGAACGTCGTCGGCCGAGATCTTGTCCTGGGCCGAGATCAGGCCGATCAGCAGGTCCGGCGCGCCGGTGCCGCAGTTGCCGCCCCAGGCATCGGGCCGATGGTCATGCCCGCAATCGTGCACGATGCCCGCCAGGCGCGACGGCGTGACGCCCATCATCGTGCGCCCGTTGGTGTCGAAGCTCATGGTGCCGACGACCGGCAGCCCGACGCGCGAGGCGGCCTCCAGCGCAGCGGCGAACTCCTCTTCGGAGCTCATGGTCTCGATCCACAGAACGTCGGCGCCGCCCTCGGCCAGCCCCTCCATCTGCGCGAGAAAGCTCTGGACGCCGCTTTCATGGGTGATCGGGCCCACCGGCTCGAACAGATCGCCGGTCGGGCCGATGTCGCCGGCGCAGATCACCTCGCGCCCGCAGGCCTCGATCTCCTGACGCAGAAGGCGCGCGGCGGCGGCGTTGATTTCGTGCACCTTGTCCTGCAGCCCGTGCAGCTTCAGGCGGTTGACCGTGCCGCCGAAGGTGTTGGTCAGCACCAGGTCCGATCCGGCTTCGATGAAGCTGCGGTAATGCTCGCGCACCTTGTCCTGGCGGTTGAGGTTCCAGTCCTCGGGCGAGTCGCCATGCTCCAGCCCCAGCGCGAACAGGTTCGTGCCGGTGGCGCCGTCGGTCAGGATCCAGTCCTTCTCCGCCAGCATCTTTTCGAAACGATCGGTCATGGTCGCAGCCTCCGCCCCCACGGATGTAAAACGCGTGTCTACCGGGGCCAGCCCGACCGCGCAACGGCGGTTTTGACGCAATGCAGCAAATCCCTGCAACGTTTCCCTTGCGGCCGGGGTGCGATAGATAGACCGGCAACGACGACGCCTGCCGCGCCCTCGCCGGTCGCGGATGCGGGCCGAAGGGAGCCGACCATGAACAAGCAGATCAGCACCAAGGACCTTCCGGCGCAGGCCGCCTTCAAGTGGGACGACCCGTTCCTGCTCGACGATCAGCTGGCCGAGGACGAGCGGATGATCCTGCAGTCCGCGCGCGATTACGCGCAGGACAAGCTGGCGCCGCGGGTGACCGAGGCCTTCCTCGAAGAGACGGTCGAGCCCGAGATCTTCGCCGAAATGGGCGAGATGGGCCTGCTGGGCGTGACCATTCCCGAACAGTACGGGGGCCTCGGCGCCGGCTACGTGACCTACGGCCTCGTGGCGCGGGAGGTGGAGCGCGTCGACAGCGGCTATCGCTCCATGATGTCGGTGCAGAGCAGCCTCGTGATGTATCCGATCTACGCCTACGGCTCGGAAGAGCAGCGGACCAAGTATCTGCCCAAGCTGGCGCGCGGCGAGTGGATCGGCTGCTTCGGCCTGACCGAGGCCGAGGCCGGCTCCGACCCCGGCGGCATGAAGACGCGGGCCGAAAAGATCGACGGGGGCTACCGCATTTCGGGCTCCAAGATGTGGATCTCCAACGCCCCCATCGCCGACGTTTTCGTCGTGTGGGCCAAGTCCGACGCCCATGGCGGCAAGATCCGCGGCTTCGTGCTGGAAAAGGGCATGAAGGGCCTGACCGCGCCCAAGATCGGCGGCAAGCTGAGCCTGCGCGCCTCGGTCACCGGCGAGATCTCCATGGAGGGGGTCGAGGTCGGCGAGGAGGCGCTGCTGCCCAACATCCAGGGCCTCTCCGGCCCCTTCGGCTGCCTCAACCGCGCCCGCTACGGCATCTCGTGGGGCACGATGGGCGCGGCGGAGGCGTGCTGGCACGCCGCCCGCCAGTACGGCCTCGACCGCAAGCAGTTCGACCGGCCCCTGGCGCAGACGCAGCTCTTTCAGAAAAAGCTCGCGGACATGCAGACGGAGATCGCGCTGGGCCTGCAGGCCAGCCTGCGCGTCGGCCGCCTGTTCGACGAGGGCCGCGCGGCGCCCGAGATGATCTCCATCGTCAAGCGCAACAACTGCGGCAAGGCGCTGGACATCGCGCGCATGGCTCGGGACATGCACGGCGGCAACGGCATCATGGCCGAATACCAGGTCATGCGGCACGCCATGAACCTCGAGACGGTGAACACCTACGAGGGCACGCATGACGTGCATGCGCTGATCCTGGGCCGCGCGCAGACCGGCCTGTAGGCGTTCTTCTGAACGCCGGCGGACCAGGCCCCGACCCCGTGATCGCGGCCGCGCTCCGGCGCGGCCGCCCCACCCCCCGTCGCCGCCCCCGTCAATGCCCGCGTCAATGCCCGCGTCACCGCCCGCGTCGCTGCGGCGGACCGCGGCGCGCGGCATGACCGCGCGCGCCCTCTCCGCCCCCGACGAGGCCGCGGCGGCCAGCGTCGCCGTGGTCGGCGCCGGCCCCGCGGCGGCGGCCTGCCGCTCCACCCTTCTGGCCGCGGGCGTGCCGGTGACCCTGCTGCGCGATCCGGCCGAGGTGCTGGGCCGCGTGCAGTCCGGCGCGCCGGCCCCGGCCGCCGCGGCGCTCGACCTGGTGTCGCTCGGCCGCGCCGGGCTGGACGTGCTGGGAGAGCTGCGCGCCGCCTGGGACCAGGCGCGCATCGTGGCCATCGCCGGCTCCGGCGCCATGACGCTGGCCCGCTCGGCCATGCGCGCCGGCGCCTTCGACTTCGTCGCCTGGCCCGACCAGAGCGCCGCGCTGGAGGCGGTGCTGCGCAACGCCATGACCGCCGCGCCCTCCGCCCGGGCCGACGACATGCTGCGCGCGGCCGAGTTGATCGACGGCGACAGCCCCGTGGCCCGCGACCTGCGCAAGGATGCGCTCGGCCTCGCCGCGTCCAAGGCCACGGTGCTCATCAAGGGCGAGCGCGGCGTGGGCAAGCGGCGCCTGGCGGCGCTGATGCACCGCCTCTCGGACCGCGGCGGCGAACTGCGGCGCGTGGACTTCTCGGAAACCGGCCCCGACGGCGCCGCCCAGCTGATCGACGCGCAGGCCGAGGCGCTGGCCTCCGGCGCGCTCGCAGGTCCCTCCACCCTGGTCCTCGAACGGGTCTGCGCGCTGCCCGCGGGCATGCAGAGCCGGGCGCTGCGCCTGATCGACGCCGCGGCGGCCGTGCCGGACGTGCGCGTGCTGTGCACCGCGCGCGACGATCTGGACGCGGCGGCCGAGGACGGACGCTTTCGCGAAAACGTCTACCACCGGCTCAGCGTCTGCGTCCTCGCCTCCGCGCCCCTGCGGACGCGCGGCCGCGACGTGCTGACCCTGGCCCGCCGCGGCTTCGCCCGCCAGGCGCCGGACTTCGTCTCGCTGCACCCCGAGGTCGCGCTCGCCTTCCTGCGCCATCCCTGGCCGGAGAACCTGCGCCAGCTCGACCGCACCGTCGCCTGGATGGCCAAGCGGCTGGAGCGCGGCGTCGCGGTCCCCTCGGCCCTGCCGCCCGAATTCCTCGACACCATCGACGCGCCCCGCCCGCGCGCCCGCCGCCGGGCCGAGGCCCCCGCGCTCGCCGCCGCCGCGGACGTCCCGGTCGCCGACCCCTCGCTGCCGCTGCCCGCGCGCATCGCCCCCCTCGTGGGCGAGCGGCTGGCCGACGTGGAGTCCGCGCTGATCGACGCCACGCTCCTGCGCTGCGGCGGCTCGGCCGAGGCGGCGGCGCGCCTTCTGGGCGTCAGCCCCGCCACGATCTACCGCCGCAAGGCCGCCCTGCGCCGCACCGCCGCCGCTTGCAACGCCGCGCGTTCCGAGCGACCGTGAGGGTCGAGCGGCCGGGCCGCCCGCCGTCCCTGCCGGACGCCCGGGCCCCCGGCCCGCCGCCCAACGCGCCACTCCGACCGGACGCGCCCCAACGCGCGCCGACCAACAGGGAAACGGGAACGACATGATCCGCACGCTCCTCGCCGCGGCCTCGGCCGTCGCGCTCTCCGCCGTCGCGGCCTTCGCCGACGTCAAGCCGGCCGTGGTCTACGACCTCGGCGGCAAGTTCGACAAATCCTTCAACGAGGCCGCCTACACCGGGGCCGAGAAGTTCAAGACCGACACCGGCATCGATTACGCCGACTTCGAAATCCAGAACGACGCCCAGCGCGAACAGGCCCTGCGCCGCTTCGCCCAGCGCGGCTACGACCCGGTGGTCGCCATCGGCTTCAGCCACGGCGCCGCGGTCGAGAAGGTGGCGGCGGAGTTCCCGGACGTGAACTTCGCCATCGTCGACATGGTCGTCGATCTGCCCAACGTGCGCTCCATCCTCTTCAAGGAGCATGAGGGCAGCTACCTGGTGGGCGTGATGGCCGCCAAGGCCTCCGAAACCGGCAAGGTCGGCTTCGTCGGCGGCATGGACATCCCCCTGATCCGCAAGTTCCAGTGCGGCTACGCGGGCGGCGTGAAGTCGGTCGATCCCAGCGCCGAGGTCTTCGCCAACATGACCGGCACCACCGGCGCGGCGTGGAACGATCCCGTGCGCGGGGGCGAGCTGGCCAAGGCCCAGTTCGCCCAGGGCGCCGACGTGGTCTACCACGCCGCCGGCGGCACCGGCATCGGCGTGATCCAGGCCGCCGCGGACGAGGGCAAGCTGGCCATCGGCGTGGACAGCAACCAGAACGGCATGGCCCCGGGCCAGGTCCTGACCTCGATGCTCAAGCGCGTGGACATCGCCGTCTACAGCGCCTTCTCCGACGTCATGAACGACGAATGGTCCACCGGGTTCGAGGTGCTGGGCCTGGCCGAAGGCGGTGTGGGCTACGCCATGGACGAGAACAACGAGCCGCTGATCACCGGCGACATGCTGACGGCGGTCGAGGCCGCGGCGGCCGCGATCAAGTCGGGCGAGGTCGTGGTCCACGACTACATGTCCGACAGCGCCTGCCCCTACTGATCGGCCCCGCCGAACGAAGACCCTGGCCCCGTCCGGAGCGATCCGGGCGGGGCCTTTTCGTTTCGCCGACGCGCCGGCGCCCCGGCGCCCCGGCGCGCCGGCGCGGGGGCCGCGCGATCCGTCGCGGCCGCCTCGCCGCGCGTCGCGCCTCTTCGCCCGGCCTGCCTCTCGCCGGTCCCGCCCGGCCCGATCTCCGTCCCCCGGACCCTCCCGCCCGCAAAGGCCCGCCATGCGCAGAACCGCCCTCGTCACCGGCGCCGCCCGCGGCATCGGCCGCGCCATCGCCCTCGACCTGGCCCGCGACCACGACGTCGCCGTCTCCTGGCGCACCGCGCCGCCGGAGGGGCTGCCCCCCTCGGTGCTCGCCGTGCACGCCGACCTGACCGCGCCCGGCGCGGCCGGCGCGTTGGTCGCCGCGACGATCGCGCGCTTCGGGCGGCTCGACGTGCTCGTGAACAATGCCGGCCTCTTCGCGTCCTCGCCGCCCGAAGGGGTCGATGCGGGGGCCGTGGCGGCCATGCTGGGCGTCAATCTCCTGGCGCCGCAGGCGCTGCTCGCCGCCGCCCTGCCGCATCTGCGGCCCGGCGCGGCGGTGGTCTCCCTCTCGTCCGTGAACGCGGTTCTGCCGCCGCGGGGCGGCGCGCTTTTCGGCGTCTCCAAGGCGGCGTTGGAGCTCTGGACCCGCGCCGTGGCCAAGGAGCTGGGTCCCCGCGGCATCCGCGTGAACGCCGTCGCGCCCGGCGCCGTGGCGCGGGAGGACGCGCCGCGGCCGGCGGAGCTGGTCGACCTTTTCCTCCGGGACACCGCGCTGGGCCGCCTCGCCCGCCCCGAGGACGTGGCCGCCGCCGTGCGGTTCCTGGCCGGCGAGGACGCCGGCTGCGTCACCGGAGAGGTTCTGACCGTCTCCGGCGGCTATCGGCTGTGACGGGCGGCGCGGACGGGGACGGCGTCGCGCTGCGCGACGGGCTGCCGTCGCCCGAGGACTTCATCGCCTTCCGCGCCGCCGCCGGCTGGGGCCGCGTCGCGCCGGAGGCCGCCCGCCGCGCCCTCGCCGGCAGCCTGTTCGGCATCGTGGCGGAGGAGGCGGACGGCGCCCTCGCCGGTTTCGGCCGCGTGGTGGGCGACGGCGCGCTGAACCTCTACCTCCAGGACGTCATCGTGCGCGAAGACCTGCGCGGCGTCGGCCTGGGGGCCCGTCTCGCCGGCGCGCTGGCGGAGCGCGCCATGGCCCGCCTCGCCCCCGGCGGCGCCCTCGGCCTGCTTTCGGCCGTGGCCGCCGAAGGCCTCTACGCGCGCCTCGGCTTCGCCTCCCGCCCGGCGCCCGGCTACGGCCCCGGCATGTCCCGCTTCGCGCCGCCGCCGGACGAGGCTTGACGCGCGCGGCCTCTCAGACCGCCGCGTCCGTCTCCGCCGTCTCCGCCGTCTCCGCCGTCTCCGCCGTCTCCGGCAGGCTCTCCACCCACGCCCTCAACCCGTCGAGCCAGTCCAGCGCGGTGCGCCCCAGCGGCGTGATCTCGTACTCCACCGCCACCGGCATGGTCGCGATCACCCGCCGCTCCGCCAGGCCCTTCGCCTCCAGCTGCCGCAGCCGCTCGGCGATCATCTTGCGGCTGGCGCCTCCGACCATCCGCGCCAAGTCGTTGAATCGCACCGGTCCGTCCTTGAGATGCCAGAGGATCGAGCCGGTCCACTTGCCGCCCAGCAGCCGCATCCCCCGCTCGATAGGGCAGGGTTCGGCGCAGGGCGCCTCCACCGTCTTGCGGCCTAGCGGATCGGTGCGCACGCGCGCATCCATGGGCGGGCCCTCCGGAACACCAGGTTACGAAAAGAATACTGGTTGAGATTCGCGCCCGCCGCCAGCACCTGTCGCGCGCTCGTCCCATTTTCCCGCCGGAGCACCCCATGAGCCGCCCCGATCTCCACCTTCTGACCGCCGCCACCATGAACGGCTACAAGCCCGTGATCCTGCTCGAGGAGGCCGGCCTGCCCTACGATCTGACCTTCATCGACTTCGCCAAGAAGGAACAGAAAGCCCCCGACTACCTCAAGCTCAACCCCAACGGCCGCATCCCGACGCTGGTGGACCGGAGCGCCGGCGACTTCGCGGTGTTCGAGAGCGGCGCGATCTTGTGGTACCTCGCCGAAAAGCACGGCGTCTTCCTGCCCGAGGATCCCAAGGCGCGTTCCGAAGCGCTGCAATGGCTGATGTTCCAGATGGGCGGCGTCGGCCCGATGATGGGCCAGGCCATGTACTTCCAGCGCATCGCCGCGCCCAACGGGCAGGAGGATCCCTTCGCCATCCAGCGCTACGTCGACGAAAGCCGCCGGCTGATGGAGGTGCTGGACACGCGCCTGAAGGACCGCGACTGGCTCGTCGGCGAGGCCATGAGCGTGGCGGACATCGCAACCTATCCCTGGGCGCGGGCCTACCCTTGGGCCAAGGTCTCGGTGGAGGGGCTGGACGGGCTCAAGGCCTGGTTCGCGCGCATCGACGCCCGCCCGGCGGTGCAGCGGGCGTTGACCCTCCCCAAGGCGGTTCCGGCCTTCTGGGGCGAGGCCGACGCGGAGGATTTCCTCAAGGAGAACGCCGGCCGCTTCGCCGCGGACGTGCCCAAGGGCTGAGGCCCGGGCCGCTGCGCGCCCCCCGGTGCATTCTCCAGCGCGTTCTTCAGCGCGTTCACCAGCGCGTTCACCAGCGCGTCCC
>JBCBYE010000548.1:0-3376 GCA_039816075.1 Pseudomonadota bacterium
ACGGGGTTTCGCCGGCGATGTCGCACCACGCCACGAAGCCCGCATGCATGACCTTGACGCCGATGCGTCCCGCCGGGTCGCGGTCAAGGCATTGGTCGATGAAGGTCGCCACGGGGTCGGCGGTCGAGAATTCGCGCGCCTTCTGCGTCAGGGCGTCCTCGGTCGGCCGCAAGCCGTCCCGGCGGACCCGGACGAAACCGTCGATCAGCCAATTGAGGATGCCGGCGGCCTCGGCCTTCAACTCCGCCTCGGCCTGCTCTTCCGACTTCGCCTGATCCGGCGGCAGGTCCCGCAGGTTGACGGGGAAGGGGATGAAGACCAGCCGGCGGCGCGTGCCTTCGTCGTTCTCGCGGATCGTGGGCGAGTCGTTGAAGGAAATCACGGGGACGGCGCGGGGCGTGTATTTGAAGGCCTCTTTGAACATGCCGCGGCATTGACGTTCGTCGCCGCCGGTCATGCTCTTGATCTTCTTCCCGCTGAATTCGTCCGTCGGGGCGGTTTCGCTGGCGACGATCGCGCGCGCGCCGGGGATCCCGACTTCGTGCGGCGTCGCCTTGCCGGGGTCTTCCTGCCGCTGAAAGAGGAACATCGCGACGTTGACCGCCTCGAAGTAGCCGTCCCGTCGGCCCAGGGCGTGGCCGATCGCGTTCATCAGCGTGGACTTGCCGTTGCCGCCGCCGCCTTTCATCATCAACGCGACTTGCAGGTAGTTGCGGCCGAAGATCAGCAGCCCGAGGGCCCGTTGCAGGAACGCGCGCGCCTCTTCGGTCGGCTGGATCAGCGCGAGGAAGTCCAGGAAGCGCGGGCAGGTCGCGGCCGGATCATAGGCGACGCCGGCGCATTTGGTCGGCAGGGTCGACCAGTCCTGCGGCTTGAGCCATGCGGCGCGGGCGTCAAGCTCTTCCTCAGGCTCCAAGGCCTCGGCGTTGTCCAGGTCGGCGGCGATCGCCGCGCGCAGGTCCACCCGGCCGTTCGGCACGGTCAGCGACCAAGGGTCGGCGTCCAGGTCCTCGATATCGCGCAGCAGGGCGGGCTTGGCGACCTCAAGGCCTTTCTTGATGCGCTCCAACGACTCGCACTTGACCGCCCATGCATCCCAGATGTTGCGGCGCGCCAGCCGCAGGCATGTGACGGCCGAGGGGACGGAATTCGCCTTGAACGGCGCGGCCTTGCCCAGACGGCCGGCGAGAACGTCGTCGACGTCCTGATTGGTGACGGGAAGCGCGGCGGCGGCGTCGGCCTCGGTGCGGATCAGCTTGGGCAGGACGGCCGCGGCGTCCTGCGCCCGCACCGCATCGCCCCGGAAGCTGTAGCGCGCGCCGTCGCGGACCGCCCAGCCCTTGCCGATCACATAAATCACCTCGCCGTCCAGGGCCTCGGCAAGGCGGCCGCCGTTGCCGATGTCGGTCGCCAGATGACCCGAGGGAGAGGCGAGCCAATTCGCCCGCCTCGGGGGCGGCGGGGGCGCGTCCTCGACCGGCTTGCGCGAATGGTCGTCGTCGGCGTCGCCCATAAGGTCGCGGTAAACGTCATTCGACATGGATCGCCCCCAAGCCCTTCGCCGCGGCGAGGTCCGCATAATCGGCGTCGAGGTCCCAGCGGCCGCCCGGGACGCGGAAGCGGACGGCGAGGCCGAGGGCGGCGAGGCGGTCGCGGGCCGCTTCGGTCTTTTCGCGGGCGGTCGCCGGGTCCTTCGACGACCCCTCGCCCAGGATCATGACGCGCGCGGTCGAGCGGGGCGGGACCCATTCCATCGCCAGCGCGTCGCGCGACAGGGCGGCCTCGGCCGTCCAGGATGCGTCGCCCGCGGCGCGCACGGCCGCGAGGGCGCACAGGCTCGTCTCGATCCCCTCGCCGGCGAGCATCTGCGGCGCGCCCGAGGCGAGGCGGACCGGCTGACCGAACATCGCGCCCGGCGGGCCCAGCCATTTCTTGGGGACCTTGGTCCCGTCTGCGAAGCGCGCGCGCCCCTCGGCCGTGATCCAGGTGCGATGCACGCCGCGGAATTCGCCGCGGCCGATGCGGGCGACCATGGCGGGGCCCCGATGCACCACGGCCGGCCGACCGTCGTCGCCGGCTTCCCAACACGGCAGGTTCTCGGCGAAGCGCAGCGAGGCCGGAATCCCGCCGACCGCCGGCAGGTTGACCCCTCGGGCGGCGAGGTAGCGCGCGAGGATGCCGTCCGGCTCCGGCGGGTTGGCCTCGGTCCAGACGCGGGCGGCGCGCTCAAGGCCGAGGCGCGCGTCTTCGGCGTCCTGCGCCTCGCGCGCGGCGCGGCGGGCGGCGACCTGCGCCTCGCGCTTGGCCCGGGCCTCGGGGCTTTCGGCGGCCTCAAGGCCCTCTTCGGAGGCGAGGCGGGCGACGGCCTCGGCGAAGGTCGCGCCGCTGCGCTCCATCACGAAGTCGATCGCGGTCCCGCCGACGCCGCAGCCGAAGCATTTGAACGCCCATCGCCCGCCGAGGCGGAAGACGTGGAAAGAGGCGGAGCGCTCGAAATGGAAGGGGCACGGCCCCCACCAATCGGACCGCGCGGCCACGCTCTTGCGGGCGTCCCATTCGACGCCGGCGGCCTCGGCGAGGCGTTTCAGGTCGGCTTGATCCTTGACCCGATCCGCCATGTCGCGGAGCGCCGGGCCCCGCGGGGAACGTCCGGTCATTTGATCCCCAGCGCGGCGCAGCGGCGAAGGAAGCGGGCGGCGACCTGCGCGGGCGGACCGAAGGCGAAGCGCTGGCGCGCGACCTCGCGCGGGGCCGGCAGGCCGGGCCAGCGCTGCGGCGGATCGAAGAGGTCGAGGCCCTCGGCCGCGGCCGCCTCATTGTCGATCCGCTTGACCGCGGACGGCAGGTCCTCAGGCAGGTCGAAGCGCGGGGCGATCGCGCGTCGCCAGATATGAGCCTCGAAGGCGCGGAACTCCGGGACCATGATCTTGACCGGCCGCGACATGTCGCCTGTGATCCATTCGGCCGCGTCATGCAGGATGACCGCGCGGCGCTCGGCGCGCGGAAGGCCCTCGGCCGCAGCGATGCGGTCGCAGACCAGCAGATGATCGAGGACCGACCACGCATCACGGGTCCCACCGTTGTAGCGCATCGTCCGCGACAGGTTGCGGGCGACGTCTTCGAGGATCACGTCGGCCGGGTCCGGGTCGGCGAGGTTTATCAGACGCGAGCCGGTCCAGGCGGTCGCGGACCTGCCGTCGGCGTCGACGGGGACGCCAGCGATTTCGAGGTCGGACGGATCGAAGCGATCGGAGGTCATGGGCGGCACCTTCACAAAAGGGAGGACTGCGCGGCGGGCGCGCGTCGGGACGTCGACGGGATCCGGGCTTCGGACTTCGCAGGGCCGCGCGGATCGTCGGGGAGGCGGGCCGGAACG
>JBCBYE010000381.1:0-4809 GCA_039816075.1 Pseudomonadota bacterium
CGCTCGATGCACATGGCGACGCCCATGCCGCCGCCGATGCACAGCGTGGCGAGGCCCTTCTTGGCATCGCGGCGCTGCATTTCGAAGAGGAGCGTGTTGAGGACGCGCGCGCCCGAGGCGCCGATGGGGTGGCCGATGGCGATGGCGCCGCCGTTGACGTTCACGATCGCCGGATCCCAGCCCATGTCCTTGTTCACCGCCGCGGCCTGGGCGGCGAAGGCCTCGTTGGCCTCCACCAGGTCGAGATCCTCGACCTTCCAGCCTGCCTTCTCCAGCGCCTTGCGTGAGGCATGGACCGGGCCCATGCCCATGATCTTGGGGTCCAGGCCCGCGGTGGCGTAGCCAGCGATGCGCGCCATCGGCTTGAGGCCGCGCTTGGCGGCCGCCTCCACGCTCATCAGCACCGCGGCGGCGGCGCCGTCGTTGATGCCCGAGGCGTTGGCCGCGGTCACCGTGCCCTCTTTCGAGAACGCCGGGCGCAGCTTGGCCATGGCGTCCATGGTGGCGCCATGGCGAATGTATTCGTCCGCGTCGACGACGATGTCGCCCTTGCGGGTCTTGAGGGTGACGGCGGCGATCTCGTCGGCGAACCTGCCGGCCTTCTGCGCCGCCTCGGCCTTGTTCTGGGAGCCGACGGCGAACTCGTCCTGCTGCTCGCGGCTGATCTGCCACTTCTCGGCGACGTTCTCGGCCGTCATGCCCATGTGATAGCCGTTGAAGGCGTCCCACAGGCCGTCCTTGATCATGGTGTCGGTGAAGCTGAGATCGCCCATCTTTTTGCCGGCGCGCAGATGCGCAGCGTGGGTCGAGAGGCTCATGCTCTCCTGCCCGCCGGCGACCACGATGTCGGCGTCGCCGAGCTGCACGTGCTGGGCGCCCAGCGCGACGGACCGCAGGCCCGAGCCGCAGACCTGGTTGATCGTCCAGGCGGCGCTTTCGGTGGGCAGGCCGGCGTGGATGTGGGTCTGGCGCGCCGGGTTCATGCCCTGCGCGGCGGTCAGGACCTGGCCCAGGATGGTCTCGGAGACCTCGGCGGCCTCGACGCCGGCGCGCTCCAGCGCGGCCTTGACGGCGACGACGCCGAGCTCGTGGGCGGGGGTGTTGGCGAAAGAGCCGTTGAAGCTGCCCACCGGGGTGCGGGCGGCGCCGGCGATCACGACGTTGGTCATTTCCGAGCGTCCTCCTTGGACGGTTGCGTCGGTCCCGGGACGGGTTGTCTGACCGCCCCGCTTCGACTTGTGCGCCGCACCATATTGACGTGGCGGAGCCTGTGAACCGGGCTTTTGGGACTAGCGGCCATGCGCTGCGCGCTCGGCGCGACGTCCCGTCGCGGAAAGACGCTCCGCGTGCGGGGGCGCCGGGCCGGGCGCGGCGCCGGCGTCAGCCGCGGAGGAAGTCGATCAGCGGCCCCCAGACTTCTCTTGGAGCGCAGGAGCCCACGATCATGCCCACATGACCGGTGCGCGGGCGCAAGATGCGCGCCCCTGGGATCGCGCGGGGCAGCGGCTCGGCGCAGGCGGGGGGAGCGATGCGGTCCGACGGGGAGCAGAACGCCAGCGTGGGGGCCGAGACGGCGGCCGGCCAGACCGCCTCGCCGCCGAGGCGCCAATCGCCGCGGGAGGTGCGGTTGTCGCGGTACCAGTCGAGGGCGATGTCCCGCGCGGCCGGCGCGGCGAGGGCGACGCCGTCGTTCAGCCAGTCCTCCACCGCGACGAACATCTCTGCGCGGTCGCTGTCCGGAGGTAGCTGCGCGAAGCGGCGGAACTTGCGCAGCGCGAGCGTCGGGTCGAGCGCGGCGAAGAGGAGCTGCAGGAAGTCCGAGGGTACGGAGCCGAAGGCCTCCCCCAGTCCGCGGATGCGGGCCTCGGCCAGGGTTGGATCGTCTCGACCGACCAACGATGCGAGCGCGGCGGCCATCCCTTCGAACCGACGATACTCCCAGGGCGCGCCGATCAGCGCGAGGCGCGAGACCAGGCCGGGGCGTTGAGCGGCGAGCGCCGCGGCGAAGGCGCCGCCCATGCAGTAGCCGAGCGCGGCGACCGGAGCGCCGGTCAGCGCCGCGGCGGCGCGGGCGGCGGGCAGCGCGCGGGCGACGTAGTAGGCGTCGAGGTCGAACCGACGCTCCGCCGCGCCGGGATCGCCCCAGTCGAGCAGGAGCGGCCGCAGGCCCCGGGCGGCGAGCGCGCGCATCAGCGACCGACGCGGGTGCAGGTCCAGGATCGCGGCGCGGTTCACCAGGGACGGAATGACGAGGACGCCCGGGGCGCCGGGGCCGCCGATCGCTTCGGGCGCGCGGCCGTAGTCGAGCAGGCGGGCGCGGCCGAGGCTCCATACCGTCGGCGGGTCCTGCAGCGTGCGGCGATAGGGATGGCTCTGGTAGCGGTCGATCCCGTCGAGCATGGCGCGCAGACGCGCGATCGCTTCGGTCCCGGCGGCGAGCGAGACGAGGGCGCCGGCGAGGCTCTGCGGTTCCGCGGCGCCTGAGGCCTCTGCGGCGGCGCGGGCGAGGTCGCGTCCCGCGGCTCGTCCATCGGCCCGCAGGCCGTCGGCCCAGGGCAAGCGCGGATCTTCGGCGAGCGGCGCCAACGCGGCGCCCTGTCCGGCGGAGATCGCGGCGGCGGCGAGATGCAGGTTCAGCGGCGAGGGCAGGCCTCGCCGGTCGAGCGGCGGGCTCGCGGCGGGCCTAGAGGGGCGGGCCGCGTCGAGCGAGCTCGGCTTGGCTGGCTTCCCATATGTCGAGAAACGCCGCGGCGGCGCGGGCGAGCGCCGTGTCGCCGGGCGCGCTTTGCCACGCGGCTTGGGCCTTGGCGCCGGGCGCCGACGCAGCGGCCTGCGCGCGGCACGGCGCGGCATGGGCGGGATCGTCGGAGGCGCCGTCGTCCTCGGCCGCGTCCGGGCGACGCGCCGCGCCGGCGGGGGCGGGCGGCGACGGAACGGCGGCGAGGGATGGGGCAGCGGCAGGCATGGCGCGGACGCTAGCCGCGGGCCCGGTGCGTCGCAACCGTCCTCGGCGCGTCGGGGCGGGCGTCGCAGCGCATGACGGCGCGGCCCTGTCCGCCGCGGACGCGCTTCGCGGGTGCGAAGATGCGTTTGCGGCGCGGCGCCCCTTGGGCTATCGTCCCGCGACTGCGAAAGGCGCGCCGCAGCGCCTTCGCGACCGCATCGCGGAGCGGCGTGATCGGCTCGAACGGGAGGCTACTGGCTTGGCGAAGGACGGAACCAAGATGGACGCGCCCGTCACCATCAAGAAGTACGCCAACCGGCGGCTCTATAACACCGCCAAGTCCAGCTACGTCACGCTGGATCATCTCGCGCAGATGGTCCGGGATGGGCAGGATTTCGTGGTGTTCGACGCGAAGACCGGCGTGGACATCACGCGCAGCGTCCTGACCCAGATCATCTTCGAGGAAGAGGCCAAGGGGCAGAACATGCTGCCCGTGAACTTCCTGCGCCAGCTGATCCGCCTTTACGGCGACGCGGTGCAGGGGGCGGTGCCCAGCTACCTCGAAGCGTCGATGGAAGCCTTCGCGCGAAATCAGGAAACGATTCGCGAGCAGATGCGGGCGGCCATGGGCGCCAATCCCGCGTTGGCGAACATGGAGGCGATGGCACGCGGCAACATGGACCTGTTCCAGAACGCCATGCGCATGTTCGCGCCGTTCGCCGCGCCTCGCTCGGATGCCGGCGAGCCTGCCGCCACGGCCGCGCCTGCGGCGGAGGCGGCGCCATCCCGAGGGGCCTCGGACGATCTGGCCTCGCTCAAGGACCAGCTCGAAGAAATGCAGGCGCGTCTGGACGCATTGGCGCCGCCGAAGAGCTGACTTGAAAAGGCATCGACCGGGCTCCAGCCCTGTCGTCGCCGGTCAAGGCCCGACCCAAGACGCCCGCAACGACGTCGGCCGCGGTCGCAGACCGTCAGACCCCTGTTATGAAGACCTGGCGCTACGTCTTGGCGGCAAGCGCTCAAGCGGTTGCGAGATCGGCCGCCGACGTTGCGGCGACCTCGGCCGCGAAGGCCGGTGCGGCGAGGCCGAAGCCCTGTGTGGCGTCTATCCCAAGGCTGGCCAGAGCGGCGGCCTCGCCAGCTCCGGCGACGCCCTCCGCCACGGTCATCGCTTCCAGCGATTCAGCCAGGACCAACGCCTCTCCCATTCGGGTCTGCGCGACGTCGCAGCCCTCGCGCAGGCCGCGGATCACCGAGGCGTCGATCTTCAGGATGTCGGGTCGCAGAGCCTCGGCCGAGGCCGCGTCGGCATGGCCGCTGCCGAAATCGTCTAGCGCCACGGCCGGCCCCATGGCGCCGATCACGCGACGTGCGGCGACGGCGGCTTCGGGCGCGCAGGCGGCGGTCTCGGTGATCTCGACGATCAGACGGCGGCAGGCATCCGCATCCTCGGCCGCGCCGCGCGCAAGACGACGCATCCAGGGCCCGTCGCCCAGGCTGGTCGCCGAGAGGTTCACCGACACGCGCAGCGACCGCTCCCGCCCCAGGCGGCGCAACGCCTGATCGAGCGCAGCCAGATCCAGGACCGCCGCGGCCCCGGCGGCCTCAAGCCCTGGAACGAAGGCCGCCGCGCCGAGGATTGCGCCGCAGGGAAGGCGCAGCCGCGCCAGTCCTTCCTCGAAGGACGAAACCGCGGGCGCCGCGGCGCGGACCACCGGCTGCCAGGCGAGGTGCAGGCGACCTGCGTGAATGGCGCGAAGGGCGTCTCGAGGGGCGAGCGTTTCGGTCATCGCGGGCAGGCTCCGTTCTGGGGCGCGGGCCGCGCTTGGCGCCTCGCCCTGAACGTTCTATATTTGTTCCAACGC
>JBCBYE010000732.1:0-2211 GCA_039816075.1 Pseudomonadota bacterium
CCGCGCGCGCCGCCGCCGCCTTCAGCCCGTCGCCCAGCGGCCCGCCGCCCACATGGCGCAGCCGCCAGTCCAGCCCCTCGGGCAGCCTGGCCAGCGCCGCCAGCAGATCGTCGTAGCCCTTCTTCTCGACCAGCCGCCCGACGGACAGCAGCCGCAGCGGTCCCTCGCGCGCGCCGCGCCGGGGCGGCGGGGGAAAGCGGCTCAGGTCCAGGCCGTGATAGACCAGGTCCAGCCGCTCCGGCGCCGGGGACAGGCCGCGCAGATGCGCCGCGCCCGATCCGGTGCAGGTGACGCCGAAGGCGGCCTCGCCCAGCTTCTCGCGCTTCTCCCACTCGGGGATGGTCCATATGTCCTTGGCATGGGCGGAAAATCCCCAGCCGAGGCCGCGCATCGCCGCCGCATAGCGCGCCACCGAGGTCGGCGTGTGCAGGAAATGGGCGTAGAGAAAGCGCGTCGCCGGCGGCAGCTCCGCCGCCAGAACGCAGGCCTGGCCGAATCGGCGGATGCGGTTGCGCGTGCGGTCGCGCGCCAGGTCCCGCCGGCACATCGCCACGGCGCGCCCCCAGCCGGCCATGCGGCGCGCCGCGCGCACCCCGCGCCAGACGCGCAGGGGCGCCTCGTGCAGATATTCGGGCAGATAGGCGCAGCGAGCGCGCACCCGGTCGTGCAGCGGATGGGTGCGGTCGTCATAGGGGCGGCGCAGCGACCAGATGTCGAAGGCGAAGCCCCGCGCCTCCAGCGCCGCGAATTCCTGCGCCACGAAGGTTTCGGACAGCCGCGGCCAGCCCTTGACCACCACCGCCAGCGCCGGACCCTCGCCCTCCGCCGACGCCCCGGCCCCCATCCCGGTCCCGCGTCCGGCCCCGATCCCAGCATCTATCCCGGCCTCGCTTTCGGCCTCGCGCCCGGTCCTGCTCACGGCCCCATCCCGGTCACCGCGGCCTCAGCCCCCTCCGGCGGCGAACCGCGCCGGAGCCGTGCGCTCCGCCCGGACCCGCGCGGCCTCCGCGAACAGGGCCGAGGCGCGCGAGGCCACCGCCTCCAGCCCGTCCAGCAGCCCCGGCACGCCCGCCGCCGAGGGCGCCGCCTGCCCAGCCAGTCCGCGGATCGCCCGCGCCATCGCCTCCGGCCCCTCGCCGTCGCGCGGCCCGTGCAGCATGCGCGCCAGGCCCAGCCGCTCCACCGCGTCGGCGCGGATCCACTGCTCCAGCCGCGGATGGGTGCGCGGCGCGATCACCGCCGGCTTGTCCAGGCTCAGGATCTCGCAAAACGTGTTGTAGCCGCCCATGGCCACCACGCCCTCGGCGTCCTGCAACAGCCGCTCCAGCCGCGAATCGAACGCGATGGCCGTGACGCGCCCGCCCAGCGCGGCGGCGCGGCGGTCGAACTCCACGCGGCTCTCATAGGGCAGGAAGGGTCCGTAGACGAGCACCGCCGGCGGGGTCAGCGCCGCATCCGCCTCATAGGCGCGCAGCGTCCAGTCGATCAGCGGCGCGCCGTCGCCGCCGCCGCCGGTGGTCACCAGAACATAGGGCAACCGCGGCGTCTGCTCGCCCACGTCGTCCGGCCAGTCGGGCGTCTCGCGCCGCAGATAACCGGTGAAGCGCACGCGCCTCAGGGCGGCCTCGGACAGGCCCAGCCCCTCCAGCGGGTCATGCACCTCGCGCAGGCCATAGACCCAGATCTCGTGGAAAAACCGCTCGATGGCCTCCAGATGGCCCTTGCGCGCCCATTCCTCGGCCAGCGGCGCCTTGGCGTCCAGCACGTCGCGGATGCCCAGAACCAGCCGCGCGCCGCGGGCATGGGCCTGCTCCAGCGTCTCCGCCAGCTCGTTGCGGAACCCCCAGGCCTCCTTGTCGACGATCACCAGCTGCGCGTCGAACGCCGCGTCCGCCGCCGCGATCAGCGCCGCGCGCAGCTTCACCGTATCGTCCAGCGGCAGGCCCAGATTGTGCGAGGCGTACGAGCCGTCGGCCTGCTTCACCACGCCCGGCAGGCGCACATGGTCCACCCGCTCGGGAAAATCGAAGCGCCCCGCGATGGGGGACCCGGTGACGATCAGCGTCGCCGCCGCCGGATCGGCCGCGGTCAGCGCGCCCGCGATCGCCCGCGCCCGGCGCAGATGGCCCAGGCCGAACGTGTCGTGGCTGTAGAGCAGCGCCCGGCGTGCCGCGCCCGCGCCGCCATTCCCCTGCGGTCCGACCTGCATCG
>JBCBYE010000743.1:0-2169 GCA_039816075.1 Pseudomonadota bacterium
CTGCGCCCCGCCGGCGCGGGCCAAGGCCCGCGCGCGCCCGGGCAAGCCGGGCGCAGGGCCGCTTGCGTCCCGCGCTCGACGCCCCGGCCCGCCCGGTCCGGGGCGTCGCGGCGGCGCTGCTCGCTGCGCTCGTCGCCCTCGTCCTCGGCGGGTCCGCCGCGGCCGGCCCGCGCTTCTCGGACGCCTCCGCGGCCCTGCCGGTCGAGCATGTCTATTCCGGCGGGTGGGAGCATTTCGTCGGCGGAGGCCTCGCCGTCTTCGACTGCGACGCCGACGGGCGGCCCGAGCTGTTCGCCGCCGGCGGCGCCGGTCCCGCGCGGCTGTTCCTCAACCGCACCGCCGGTCCGGGCGCGCCCCTCGCCTTCGCCCTGGGGCGCGAGGGGCCGACCGGCGTCGTCGGCGCCTACCCGCTGGACATCGACGCCGACGGGCGGCCGGATCTGGCCCTCCTGCGCGCCGGGCCCAACGCCCTGTGGCGCGGGCTGGGCGAGTGCCGCTTCGAGGAGGCCTCCGACGCCTGGGGCTTCGCCCGCGGCGACCGCTGGTCCACCGCCTTCTCCGCCACGTGGGAGGCGGGCGCCGCCCGTCCCACCCTCGCGGTCGGAAACTACGTCGACCGCGACGATCCCGAAGGACCGTTCGAGGCCTGCGACGTCAACGAGCTGCACCGCCCCGCGGGCCGGCGCTACGGCCCCCCGACCCTGCTGACGCCGGGGCATTGCACGCTCTCGATGCTGTTCAGCGACTGGGACCGCCGCGGCGCGCCGGACCTTCGCCTCTCGAACGACCGCCACTATTACGTGCGCGGCGGGGCGGAGCAGATGTGGCGCCTGTCGCCCCTGCGCCGGCTGGGGCCCGAGGACGGCTGGCACGGTCCGCAGCTATGGGGCATGGGCATCGCCAGCCGCGATCTGGATGGCGACGGGCGGCCCGAGGCGATGCTCACCTCCATGGGCGACCAGCTGCTGCAGCTGAACCGGCCCGAGGGGTTCGTCGCCGCGCCGTTCTCGCTCGGCGCCTATGCGCAAAGGCCCCATGCGGGCGAGGACGGGCGCCCCTCGACCGGGTGGCATGCGGAATTCGGCGACGTGGACAACGACGGCCGCCCGGACCTGTTCATCGCCAAGGGCAACGTGGATCAGATGCCCTCCAACGCGCTGGAGGACCCCAACAACCTGCTGATGCAGCGCGAGGACGGCACGTTCGCCGAGGCCTCCGTCGCGGCGGGCGTGGCCAGCGTCGCCCGGGGCCGCGGCGCGGCGCTGGCGGATCTGGACGGCGACGGGCGTCTGGACCTGGCGGTGGTCAACCGCCGCGCGCCCCTGGAGCTTTGGCGCAACGTCACGCCCGGCGCCGGGCGCTGGCTGAGCGTCGCGCCGCGGCAGCCGGGCCCCAACCGCGACGCGGTGGGCGCCTGGGTGGAGCTGCGCGCCGGCGGCCGGGTGCAGCGGCAGGAGCGGACCGTGGGCGGCGGCCATGCGGGCGGCCGCCTGGGGCCGTTGCACTTCGGTCTGGGCGCCGCGGAGCGGGCCGAGATCCGGGTGATCTGGCCCGACGGCGCCGCGACGGCCTGGCTTTCGGCCGAGGCCGGGCGGGTCTGGCGCGTCCTGCGCCGGGCCGGGGGCGCGCCAGAGTTGACAGCCGTCAACTCGAAGGATTTTTAGGTTTCCTAACAGCAGGTTGAGGCCGGACGTCGCAACCGCCGCGGGGCGGCTCGGGCCCCGCGCGTCCGGGCCCGCATGCGCGAGCGCGCGGCGCGCGGCGTCTCAGCGGGTCACGGGCAGGCCGCTGGGGACCTCGTCGGGGCTGCCGAGCCGACCGGCGAGGGAGGCCTCGTCGGTCAACGCCTCGAGGAAGGCCAGCAGGGCGGAGAGTTTGGCTGCGGTCAGCGACCGTCCCGGCGCGGCGGCGGCGCGGGCGGCGGCCACGGCGGCGGCTTCGGCGGGGTCGTCGAAAGCGCGGCGGTCCTCGGCGCCCGGCAAGGCGGGAAGCGAGGCGAGCGTCGCGGCCACCTGCGCCTCGGCCCAGCCGGCGCCGGCCGCATGGTCGGCGAGGAAGGCGCGCAGGTCGTCATGGGCGCCGGCATGGCCCCAGGGACCCGTGCGCGTCACGTTGCGCAGAGAGGGCGTGCGGAAGCGATAGGCGTCCTCGGCCCGCCCGGTGACGCGC
>JBCBYE010000300.1:0-5814 GCA_039816075.1 Pseudomonadota bacterium
ATCTCCGCCGCGCCCTCGAAGATGTTGAGGATGCGCGCGTCGCACAGCACGCGGCTGATCGGGTATTCCAGCGCGAAGCCGTTGCCGCCGTGGATCTGCAGGCCGTTGTCGGCCGCCGACCACGCCACGCGGGCGCCCAGCAGCTTGGCCATGCCCGCCTCCAGATCGCAGCGGCGGTCGGCGTCCTTCTCGCGGGCCGAGAAATAGGTCAGCTGGCGAGCGATCATGATCTCCACCGCCATCATCGCCAGCTTGGAGTAGACGCGCGGGAACTCGATCAGCGATTTGCCGAACTGCTTGCGGTCCTCGGCGTATTTCATCGCGATTTCCATCGCGTTCTGCGCCACGCCCACGGCGCGCGCGGCGGTCTGGATGCGCGCGCTCTCGAAGGTCTGCATCAGCTGCTTGAAGCCCTGGCCCTCCACGCCGCCCAGCAGGTTCTCGCCCTTCACCTTGAAGCCGTCGAACCCGATCTCGTACTCCTTCATGCCGCGATAGCCGAGGACCTCGATCTCGCCGCCGGTGATGCCTTCGTCGGGGAACATGTTCTCGTCGTCGCCGCGGGTCTTTTCCGCCAGGAACATCGACAGGCCCGAATAGTTCGACGTGTCCGGGTCCGTGCGCGCCAGCAGGGTCATCACGTCGGCGCGGGCGCCATGGGTGATCCAGGTCTTGTTGCCGGTCACCACCCAGTCGTCGCCGTCCTTGACCGCGCGCGTGCGCAGGGAGCCGAGGTCGGAGCCGGTGTTGGGCTCGGTGAACACGGCCGTGGGCAGGATCTCGGCCGAGGCCAGCTTGGGCAGCCAGTGCTGCTTCTGCGCCTCGGTGCCGCCGCAGATGATCAGCTCCGCCGCGATTTCGGAGCGGGTGCCGAGGCTGCCGACGCCGATGTAGCCGCGCGAGAGTTCCTCGGACACGACGCACATGGAGGTCTTGCCCATGCCGAAGCCGCCGAATTCCTCCGGAATGGTCAGGCCGAAGACGCCCATCTCGGCCATCTCCTGCAGCAGTTCGAGCGGGATCAGCTCGTCCTTGAGGTGCCACTCATGGGCGTAGGGCAGCACCTTGTCGTCCGCGAAGCGCCGGAACTGGTCGCGGATCATCTCGTATTCTTCGTCGAGGCCGCAATCGCCGAAGGTGGCCGACCCGGCCTGCTCGCGCATCAGCTCCACGAGGCGGCGGCGGGCGGCGTCGGTGTTGCCCGCCTGGGTGAGGGTCATCACCGCCGGGTCCATCAGGACCTTCTGCGCTTCCTGCCCGAGGCCGAGATCCTGCGCGCGCACGATCTCCCCCTGGCTCATGGGGATGCCGCCGTAGAGCTGCCAGAGATATTCGCCGAAGCCGATCTGCAGGATCAGCCGCTCCATCTCGCCCAGCTTGCCGGCCTCCTCCAGCCGGCGGGCCCAGGCGAGCATCTGGCGCAGGGATTCCACGTAGGTGGCGACCCAGCTGAGGCCGTGGGCGCCGAACTGCCCCTCCTCCAGCTTGCGGCCGGAGGGGCGGCCGTCGACCATCACCTCGTCGGCGACGGCGCGGCGCGCCTCGGCGAACAGGCCGTCGGCGGCGGTCACGGAGGCGGCGCACAGCTCGATCAGGTCGGGCAGCAGCGCGTCGCGCGGGGCGGTGATGGGGGCGACCTGGTTCATGGCCGGTCCTTTCGTCGTCTGATGGGTCCGGGCCGGCGGCCGTGCCGTAAGCCGGCCCGGAGCCAGATAGCGGCAGGGGCGGCGCGCGGCCATGCTGCGGCGCGGAATCGCGTCCGGGCGTGTTGCCGCAAGTGCTAATGCGGCGGGGCGGGGCGGTCAACGGCGACGCAACATAATTATGATTGATGCGGCGAAATGGGGCGTTTGTTGCGCGCCCATCTTCGGGCCTGCGCGCGCTTGCGGTCGCCCCGAGCGCCTGCGGCGCCGGCCCGCCCTCCAGCCTGCTCGCCTCGGGCGTCTCTTCGTCCGCGCCGTCGCGCCGCCGCGCTTGCGTGGACGGCGCCTCGCCCGGCGAGGACCTGCATGCCGCCCCGGCCTCGTCGCCCTGGCTTCGTCGCCCCGGCCTCGCCGCCCCGGGCGCGGCAGGGCCGGCGCAGCCCGGCGGCGGCCGGAGGGGACCTTTCCCACGCCCGAGGGGCGCGACGCTTCCGCATTCGCGCCGCGGCTGCTAGAGCGCGCCCATGAGCTTCGATGGTTTCGCCGCCGCCCATGGCTGGGCGGCGCTCCTCCTCGCGCTGGCGGGCATGTTCGCCGCCGGCTTCTCCAAGGGCGTGGTGGGCTTCGCGCTGCCGATGATCTCGATCTCGCTCATCGGCTCCATGCTGCCGGCGCCCCTGGCCATCGCCGCGATCATCGCGCCCTCGGTCGTGACCAACATCTGGCAGACGTTCCGCCAGGGCCTCGGCGCGGCGCGGGAGACGCTGCGGGAGTTCGCCCGCCTCAACGTGATGCTTTTCGTGATGATCGCGCTCTGCGCCCAGCTCGTGGTCTGGCTGCCGGAGCGGGCCCTGTTCCTGATCCTCGGCGTCGGCGTCAGCGGCTTCGCCTTCGCGCAGCTTCTGGGACTGCGCCTGCCGCCCACGCCCGCCCGACGGCGCGGGCCGGTAGAGGCGGGCGTGGCCCTGGTCGCAGGGTTCTTCGGCGGCCTTTCGGCCGTCTGGGGGCCGCCGATCGTGCTCTATCTCACCTCGCTCGGCCTCGACAAACGGGCCATGGTGCGCGCGCAGGGCATCAGCTTTCTGATCGGCAGCCTGGTGCTGGCGGCGGCGCATCTGCGCTCCGGCCTGCTGTTGGGTCCCGGCGGGGCGCTGTCGCTGGCGATGATCCTGCCGGCGGTGGCGGGCATGGCGCTGGGCCTCGCCGTGCAGGATCGCCTGGATGCCGAGCGGTTTCGCCGCGCCACCCTCATCGTGCTGGTGCTGGCGGGGCTGAACCTGCTGCGTCGAGGGATCTTCTAGCCAGCCGCGGCGCCAGGGCGCGGGGCAGCGCCTGGTCCAGCGGCGTCGCGCGCAGCTCCGGCAGGACCCGCGCCAGCGCGGCGCCGTCGATGCGGTGCGGCCGCTCCCACAGATAGCGCATCTCCAGCACCTCGCGCGCCAGGGGCCAGACGGGGGCGCTCAGCCGCAGTAGCGGCCAGGGAAAGCGGCGCACGGTCATGGGCCGGCCGGCGGCGCGCCCCACCGCCTCGGCCAGCTCGGCCCCGGTCGGCGAGACCCCGGCGAAGCCGAAGGCGGCGAAGGGCGGCAGCGCCGCGCGACGGGCCGCCAGCGCCTCCGCCGCGCGGGCCAGATCCGGCAGCCACGCCCAGGCATGCGCCCGGTCCAGCGGGCCGGGATAGACGAAGCGTCCGCGCGCCACGTCCTTGGTCAGGTGCGTGTCCAGCCAGTTCCCGGCGATGCGGTCGTCGATGAAGTCGCCGGCGCGCAGCACGATGGCGCGGATCTCCCCCCGCTCCGCCGCGGCGCGCAGGCGCCGCTCCAGCTCCACGCGCAGGCGGCCCTTGCGGGTGTCCGGGCGCTGCGGCGTCTCCTCCGTCAGCACCTCGGGCAGGTCGGAGCCGTAGCCGTAGACGTTGCCCGGCAGCAGCACCGTCGCGCCGGAGGCGCGCGCCCCGGCCAGCAGCGCCTCGGTGAATCGCGGCAGATCCCGGGCCCAGTCGGGATAGGGCGGGTTCAGCCCCTGCACGATCACGTCGACGCCCAGGGCCGCGCGCGCCACGTCGCCGGCCGAGGCGCCGTCGCCGATCACCGCCTCGTCCGCCGCTTCGGCCGGCGCGCCGCGGGTCAGCGCCCGCACCCTCCAGCCCGCCGCCCTGAACGCCTGCGCCGCGTGGCGGCCGAAGCGCCCGCGGGCGCCGAGCACGAGAACCGTTCCGGTCATGTCCTGTCCTTCCGTTCCGACCGTTGACGCGCCAGATCTGACCCTTCGAAGTCTTTCTGGGAAGCGGCGGAATTTTCACGTAGTCATTCAGATATGAATGCCTCTCACGAAACGCCCCTCGATTGGTCGCAGCTTCAGGCGCTGCTCGCCGTGGCCCGCGCCGGCTCGCTCACCGCCGCGGCGCGCGAGGGCGCGTTGAGCCAGCCGACGCTGTCCCGCCGTCTCGCGGCGTTGGAGACGCGCCTGGGCGCCACCCTGCTGCATCGCGGCCCGGGCGGCGCCCTGCTGACCGATGCGGGGCGCGAGGCCGCCGCCCGGGCCGAGGAGATGGAGGCCGCCGCCGCCCGCCTCGACCTGACCGCCGCGGCGCGCGACGGCCGGGCGGCGCCGGGCGTCTCCGGCACGGTGCGGCTCGCCGCCTCCCGCGTCGCCGCCACCTTTCTGCTGCCCCCGATCCTGGCCGAGCTGACGGAGGCGCATGCGGCGCTTGAAATCGAGCTCGCCCCCGCCGACGAAACCGCCGATCTGCTGCGGCGCGAGGCGGACCTGGCGGTGCGCATGTATCGCCCCGCGCAGGACGATCTGATCGCGCGCAAGGTGGCGAGGCTGCCCATGGGCCTCTTCGCCGCGCCCGCCTATCTGGCGCGCCATGGCCGGCCGCAGGCGCTGCGCGATCTGCTGGACCATCGCGTCGTCGGCTATGACCGCACCGACCTGATCCGCGCCGGCTTCGCCCGGTTCGGCCACCCCGTCCCGCGCCGCTTCTTCCGCCTGCGCACGGACGATCAGGTCGCCTATTGGGGCCTGGTGACCGCCGGCGCCGGCATCGGCGTGGCGCCCCTGCCGGTGGGCGAGGCGGATCCGCGCGTCGAACGCCTGCTGGCCGGCCCGCCGGTGGCGGAACTGCCGGTCTGGCTGGCCGCCCATGCGGGCCTGCGCGCCTCCGCCCGCGTCTCCGCCGTTTGGGAGGCGCTGGCGGCGCGCCTGCCCCAGATCTGCGCGCCGCCCTGAGGGGCGCGCCCCCCGAAGCGCCCCGATGCGCATCCGACGTTCTGAGGCGTCCGCCCCGGCGCGCCCGCGCGCCCGGGTCTCGCCGGCTTGACCCAGCGGGACCGCGCCGCTAGCAGCCCCACGACCGATCCGCGCCGAACCCGCGCCAAGACCGCATCCTCAGGGAGACCTTCGCCATGCCCGACACCCTTCTGATCCTGCCCGGCGACGGCATCGGGCCCGAGGTGATGGCCGAGGTGCGCAAGGTCATCGACTGGTTCGGCACGCGCGGCCTCGCCTTCGAGGTCTCCGAGGATCTCGTCGGCGGCTGCGCCTACGACGCCCACGGCACGCCCCTGACCGACGCGGCGATGGACAAGGCCCAGGGCGTCGACGCGGTCCTGCTCGGCGCCGTCGGCGGCCCGAAATGGGACGACCTCGACTTCTCCGTGAAGCCGGAGCGCGGCCTTCTGCGCCTGCGCAAGGAGATGGACCTGTTCTCAAACCTGCGCCCCGCGCAGTGCTTCGACGCGCTGGCGGACTTCTCGTCGCTCAAGCCCGACGTGGTCGCCGGCCTCGACATCATGATCATCCGGGAGCTGACCTCGGGCGTCTATTTCGGAGAGCCGCGGGGCATTTTCGAAGAGGGCAACGAGCGCGTCGGCATCAACACCCAGCGCTACACCGAAAGCGAGATCGAGCGCGTGGCGCGCTCCGCCTTCGAGCTGGCGCGCCGACGGTCGAACAAGGTCTGCTCCATGGAGAAGGCCAACGTCATGGAATCGGGCGTGCTGTGGCGCGAGGTGGTGCAGCGCGTGGGCGATGCGGAGTATCCGGACGTGGAGCTGAGCCACATGTACGCCGATGCTGGCGCCATGCAGCTGGTGCGCTGGCCCAAGCAGTTCGACGTGATCGTCACCGACACTCTCTTCGGCGACCTGCTGAGCGACTGCGCGGC
>JBCBYE010000530.1:0-3518 GCA_039816075.1 Pseudomonadota bacterium
CCGAAGGCGGCTTGGCCTTGAGGCCGAGACCGACTCGCCGCACGCTCGAAGCAGCGCCCCTGCGGCGCCTCCCCAGCCAAGGCGATCTTCCCGCTCCCCCGGACCCACGGAAAAAACCGGGCGCCAGGCCGGCGAAGCCGGCCGCGGAGCGAGGGGGGTCGATCCCCCCGAGCTCCGCGCGGGCCCAACGGGAGCCGAGGCGCTTCGCGGCGAAGGCGACGGGCGGGAGCGCCGCGTTCGGGGGCCGCGCCGCCGCCGGGGGTCCGGGCCGGCCCTCGTCCGGCCTGCGGCCGAACATCGGCCCCGCCCGAACTCCCCGACGGCGGGTCAGGCGCGGCGCGCGGGGTCGGTGTCGGGCAGGGCGTCGTTGAGATCTTCGCGGAGCTTCCAGTCCGGGGTCGGGAGCTCGGCGCCGGCACGGGGGACGTAGGGGGACTCCGCCTCCATGCGATAGGTGGGGATGTAGCGGGGGCAGTTGGGGAAGACATGGGCGACCTCGACCACCACCGCCGCCTGGGCGGCGTGCCAGAGGGCGAGCGTCGCGGGCTCGAACGTGATCTGCGCCCGGCCGTTGACGCGCACGCGGCGGCGCCCCTCCAGATCGACGAACAGCATCCCGACCCGCGGGTTGACCGAGAGGTTGCCGAGGCTGCGGAACTGGCCGTTGCCGTCGATGGAGGGGAAGGCGAGGCGCCGCTCGTCCAGCACCTTCACGAAGCCGGGATCGCCGCCCTTCCAGGAGCAGTCGGGCCAGCCCTCGGCATCCGCGGTGGCCAGAAGGAAGAAGCGCGCCGGCTCGATCAGGCTGCGCGCGTAGTCGTCGATGACGTCCTTGCGGCGCACCTCGGCCAGCCGGTCGGCGATGCGGCGGGTGCCGAAGCGGTCCTGCAGGGCGCGCATGCCCTCGTGGAACATCGGCGGCATGGGCGGCTTGGGCGAAGGCGTGTTGGACATGGGCGTCTCGCTCCGGTTGGGTCTTGAGGCACGGCAAGGCGCCCCTCGGGCTTTGCGTGTCCAAGGCTGACGGCGCCTGGCGGCGCACAGACGGAGGAAGCATAGCATGACGCTGCATCTGGATTTCGATCTGTTGGAAGACCTGCTCGAACCTCATCGTCTCGAAAGGCGCAGCGAATTCTGGAGGCGGATGTACGAGGACCTCGCTTTCCTCATCAGGCCTCTCCTGGATCAGGAGCAGCGCGTCGCGCTCGCTTGCGCGGTGGACGTCTTCACCGGCACGGGCGACGAAGACGACTTGCGCGAGCGGTCCGAGGCGATGTTGAAGCGTTGCATGGAGGCCCTCGCACGCGGCGATTATCGAACGGACGCCCAGAACCGGATCGTGTGGATCGCGACGCGGGCGAGCATGCCCAAGGGCGACTTTTTGGACAGCCTGGGTGGGTTCCTGGATTACGCCGAAGAGGCCGGCGCCTCCGATCACGAAGTTCGCAGGATCGTCATCCGATACATTCCGGAAGCGGCCTCGGCGTTCGTCGACGAAGACGGCGAAGAACCAACCGGAGACGACGCAAAAGGCCGCCCCTGAGCCCCTGTCTCCACACGCGAAATCGGCGCGATCCCCCTTCCCCTCCCCGCCGCGCTGCTGCTGACCGGCCTCGGCGCGGTCGCCTTCGTCGCTCGGCGAAAGACGGCCTGACGCCCCTCGCCCGACACGCGGGACCGACGAAGGCGCGCCGGAGACGGCGCGCCTTTCGTCTTCAAGCACGCGGCGGAAGGACCTCGTCGGCGCAGGGTGATCTCGCGGCCGGGGAAGTCCAGCGAAGCGGCCGGCCGCGCGGCGTCAGGCGGCAGACCTGCGCGCGTGGGCCGCGGCGCCGAGACCGCCCAGCGCCGCGCCGAGCAGCAGGACGCTGGCCGGCAGCGGGACCTCGGTCGATCCGACCTGGGGGGCGGTGAGCTCGATGTTGTCGAAGTTGCTGTCGGGCGCGTCGAGGGTCAGCACCAGCCGGTCGATCGTCACGAAGGGGAAGGCCGAAGGGAAGGTGGTGAAGTCTCCGACCGGGATCGCCTCGGTCGACTGGGTCGAGAACCGCTCATCGCCGCCGAGAAAGCCCATCGTCTCGAGACTGCACGGGTTGAAGGCGCAGGCGACGTCGTAGCCGATGAAGTTGAAGGTTCCGCCGCTCGTCGCAACGATCTCGATGGCCTCCACCGGGGCGAGGCCGAAACCCGTGAAGATCGAGGGGGCGTCGGCGCCGAAAGCGAAGCCTTGCCTCCAGCCGTTGGTGAGGTCGCTGATCGTGAACCCGTCCTCCTCGTAGGTCCCCAACGGCACGCCGGTCCCGCCCGGCAGACCGTCGAAGTCGATGGTCAAGGCCTGGGCCGCGCCGGCGGACAAGGCAAGGACGGCGGCAAGCGCGACTGTCTTCATGGTTCGGTCCCCTCTGATGATCTCCATACCTCATGTAGCGGCGGCATCCTGAACGTCAGGCAACGCCGTACGGACCCCGGCGGCGAACCTGCCGCCTTCTTGCCCCGTCCGGTTGACCCAGCCGCGCGCGTCGTCTCCAGTATGCGCAGGGAAACGGCGGACGACCGAGGGCGCCCAACGAATGTTCAACGAAATGACCGGCGACGACGGCGCCCTGCGCGATCCCTATGCCGCCGTCCAGACATGGCTGGAGGCGTCGGGGGTCGAACTGCTGAACCGCCGGTCGGAAGAGGCGGAGGCGATATTCCGGCGCATCGGCATCACCTTCGCCGTCTACGGCGAGGGCGGCGATCCGGAGCGGCTGATCCCCTTCGACCTGATCCCGCGCGTCTTCAGCGCGGCGGAGTGGCGACGGCTCGACCGGGGCATCCGTCAGCGGGCACGGGCGCTGAACGCCTTCCTCTACGACGTCTATCACCGGGGCGAGATCATCAAGGCGGGCGTGATCCCGGGCCCGCTGGTCTACGGCAACGAGGC
Source organism: Pseudomonadota bacterium (assembly GCA_039816075.1). Taxonomy (GTDB): domain Bacteria; phylum Pseudomonadota; class Alphaproteobacteria; order Rhodobacterales; family Rhodobacteraceae; genus Albimonas. Next base: position 2,927 of record JBCBYE010000530.1, read on the forward strand.
CTTTCTGCCCGAGATGATCGGGGTGGAGCCGCCGGGCAAGGTGTATTCGCACATCGTCGGCATCGACATCGTGCGCACCGGACCGCAGGCGTTTCAGGTGCTGGAGGACAATTGCCGCACCCCCTCTGGCGTGTCGTACATGCTGGAGAACCGGGAGATCATGATGCGCATGTTCCCCGAGCTGTTCGAAGGGGGCGGCGTGCTGCCGGTGGACCACTATCCCGACCAGCTGCGCGCCATGCTGGAGGAAGTGGCGCCGCCCGCCTGCAACGGCGATCCGACCATCGTGGTGCTGACGCCGGGTTCGCTGAACAGCGCCTATTACGAGCACTCGTTCCTGGCGGACCTGATGGGCGTGGAGCTGGTGGAGCCGCAGGACCTGTTCGTGGACGAGGGCCGCGTGTGGATGCGCACCACCCGCGGGCCGACGCAGGTGGACGTGATCTATCGGCGCATCGACGACGACTATATCGACCCGCTGGCCTTTCGGCATGACAGCCTGCTGGGCGTGCCGGGCCTGTTCGACGCCTATCGCGCGGGCGGCGTGACGCTGTGCAGCGCGCCGGGCGCGGGGGTGGCGGACGACAAGGCG
>JBCBYE010000871.1:0-1510 GCA_039816075.1 Pseudomonadota bacterium
CGGGGAAGTAGAATTCCAGGTCCACGGCCGCGGCGGGCGCGGCCGAAAGGGCGACGGCCGCCGCGGCGGCCTTCAGTCGGGTCATCAGCATGGGGAGGCTCCAAAGGCGAATGGGTGCCGGCCGGGGCCGGCGGGCGGACGCCCGATGGGTGTCGGGCGCGTCTCAGCGGCGGCGGGCGGCACCCATTCGCCTTTGGAGCCTCCCCATGCTGATGACCCGACTGAAGGCCGCCGCGGCGGCCGTCGCCCTTTCGGCCGCGCCCGCCGCGGCCGTGGACCTGGAATTCTACTTCCCCGTCGCCGTCGGCGGCGCCGCCGCCAACACCATCGAGGAGCTGACGGCCGACTACGTCGCCGCCAATCCCGGCGTGAACATCGAGGCGATCTACGCCGGCTCCTACCAGGACACGGTGGCCAAGGCCCTGACCGCGGCGCGCGGCGGCAACGCCCCGCAGCTCTCGGTGATCCTGTCGGTGGACATGTACACCCTCTACGACGAGGACCTGATCCTGCCCTTCGACGATTTCGCGACGTCGGACGACGACAAGGCCTGGCTGACCTCCTTCTACCCGTCGTTCATGGAAAACTCCCAAATCGACGGCGTGACCTACGGCATCCCCTTCCAGCGCTCCACCCCGGTGCTCTACTGGAACAAGGAGGCCTTCGCCGAGGCCGGTCTCGACCCCGAAACGCCCCCCGCCACCTGGGAGGAGATGGTCGAATTCGGCCAGAAGCTGATCAAGAAGGACGCCGGCGGCAATGTGGAGCGCTGGGGCGTGCGCATCCCCACCTCCGGCTTCCCCTACTGGCTGTTCCAGGGTCTGACCACGCAGAACGGCGCCATCCTCGTCACCGACGACGGCACGCGCACCAATTTCGACGACCCCAAGGTGGTCGAGGCGCTGGAATACCTCGTGGCCCTGTCGACGGAGCATGAGGTGATGGCCCCCGGCATCATCGAATGGGGCGCGACGCCCAAGGCCTTCTTCGAAGGTCAGACCGCCATGATGTGGACCACCACGGGCAACCTGACCAACGTGCGCACCAACGCGCCGTTCGACTTCGGCGTCGCCATGCTGCCGGCGAACGCCCGCCGCGGCGCGCCCACGGGCGGCGGCAACTTCTACCTCTTCAAGGGCTCCACCGAAGAGGAATCGAAGGCCGCGTTCGACTTCATCAAGTGGATCTCCCAGCCCGCGCAGGCGGCCAAATGGTCCATCGCCACCGGCTATGTCGCGCCGAGCCCGGCGACCTGGGAGTCCGACGAGATGAAGGCCTACGTCGCCGACTTCCCGCCGGCGCTGGTGGCCCGCGATCAGCTGGAATTCGCGGTGGCGGAGCTCTCCACCTACGAGAACCAGCGCGTCACCCGCCTCTTCAACGATGCGCTCGCCGCGGCGATCACCGGCCAGAAGGCCCCGGCCGAGGCGCTGGCCGAGGCGCAGGCGGCGGCCGAGGCGATCCTTTCGGCCTATCGCTGAGCTAAAACCGGTCCGCGCGGGCGCACCCC
>JBCBYE010000546.1:0-3402 GCA_039816075.1 Pseudomonadota bacterium
GCGCATCGACCAGTACGCGTTCGAGCTGTCGGGCGGCATGCGCCAGCGCGCGATGATCGCCATGGCCCTGTCGACCTATCCCAAGCTGCTGATCGCCGACGAGCCGACCACCGCGCTGGACGTGACGATCCAGGCGCAGGTGATAGACCTGATGAAGGGGCTGGTGGACGAATTCGGCATGGGGATCCTCTTCATCACCCACGATCTGGGCGTCATCGCGCAGACCGCGGACCGCGTGGCGGTGATGTATCTGGGCCGGATGCTGGAGACCGGGCCGGTGCGCGACGTGATCCGCAATCCCGCCCACGCCTACACCCGCGGGCTGATAAACGCGCTGCCCAAGCTCGACGATCTGGATGCGCCGCTGACGCCGATCCCCGGCGACATCCCCAGCCCGCTGGAGCGGCCGTCGGGCTGCGTGTTTCACACCCGCAACGCCGAGCTGGCGCCCGGCTCGCGCTACGAGACCGAGGCGCCGCCGATGACCGAGGTGTCGCCGGGCCACTTCGCCGCCCTCTTCCCCGAAGACGCGCCGGGCCGCCGATGACCGCGCCGCTGATCTCCGTCGACGACGTGTCGATCCACTACGCCATCGGCCGCCGGGCGTTCGGCAAGCCGCCGGTGGTGAAGGCGGTGGACCGCGTCAGCCTGAAGATCGAGAAGGGCAGCTTTTTCGGCCTGGTCGGGGAAAGCGGGTCGGGCAAGACCACGCTGGGCCGCGCGATGCTGCGCGCCGCGCCGATCACCGACGGCGCGATCCGCTATGCCGACGGCGAGGTGGACTACAATGTCGGCGGGCTGGGCCGCACCGGCCTGCGCGACTATCGCCGGCGGGCGCAGATGATCTTTCAGGACCCCTACGCCGCCCTGTCGCCGCGCATGACCGTGCGCGACATCATCGCCGAGCCGCTGGAGGTGATGGGCCTCACCTCCGGCCGCGAGGAGACCGACCATCGCGTGCGCGAGATCGCCGCGCGCTGCCGCCTGAACGTGGAGCATCTGCGCCGCTTTCCCCACGCCTTTTCCGGCGGGCAGCGGCAGCGCATCTCCATCGCGCGGGCGCTGGTCTGCGGGCCGCGCTTCGTCGTGGCGGACGAGGCGGTGGCGGCGCTGGACGTGTCGATCCAGGCGGACATTCTGAACCTGCTGAAATCGCTGCAGAGCGAGCTGGATCTGACGATCCTTTTCATCAGCCATGATCTGTCGGTGGTGGCGCATGTCTGCGACCAAGTGGCGGTGATGTACCATGGCCGGATCATGGAGCAGGCGCCGACGCGCCGTCTCTTCGCCGAGCCGGGGCACGCCTATACCCGCGCGCTGCTGTCGGCGATCCCATCCATCGATCCGGACCGCCGGCTGCAACCGGTGATCTACGATCCGGACGCCTGACGGGGCGGGTTCGGCGGGACGAGGCGCGAAAGGACGACGATGACCTTCAAGGCGGTGGTGTTCGACTGGGCCGGCACCATGATCGACTACGGCAGCTTCGCGCCCATGGGCGTGTTCGTCGAGGCCTTCGCCCGCTTCGGCGTCGAGGCGACCGTGGCGCAGGCCCGCGCGCCCATGGGCGCGGCCAAGCGCGACCACATCGCCGCCATGTTCGCCATGCCGGACATCGCGCGCCAGTGGCGCGCGCAGCGCGGCGCGGAGCCGGACGAGGCGGCGATCGACGAGGTCTACGCCGTCTTCGTGCCCATGAACGAGGAGGTCGTCGCGCGCTACGCGGCGCTGGTCCCCGGCGCGCTGGACACGGTCGACTGGCTGCGCGCGCGCGGGATGAAGATCGGCTCCACCACCGGCTACACCCGCTCGATCATGGAGCGGGTTCTGCCCGTGGCCGCCGCCGCCGGCTATGCGCCCGACTGCCTGGTGTGCTCCGACGATCTGGCGGAGGGGCGGCCGGGTCCGCTGGGCATGTATCGCTGCTTCGTGGAGCTGGCGGTGTATCCGCCCTCGGCCGTGATCAAGGTGGACGACACCGCGCCGGGCATCGCCGAGGGCGTGGCGGCCGGCTGCCCGACGGTGGGCGTGACCTTGTCGGGCAACCATCTGGGCCTGACGCCTCAGGAGGTGGCGGCGCTGCCTGCGGACGAGCTCGCCCGTCGCCGCGACGCCGCGGCCGAAGCCCTGCGCGCCGCCGGCGCCGACCATGTCATCGACACCGTCGCGGACCTGCCGGCGCTGATCGAGGCGTTGGAGCGCGGCTGAGCCGCGCTCAGCGGCGGCTGCGGGGGCCGAAGATCAGCCACAGGACGAAGCCCAGCAGCGGCAGCAGCAGGATCAGGATCACCCAGATGACCTTGCCCGGCGTGCTCGCCTGCGAATTGACGGTGGAGACGATGGCCCAGACCGCCACGATCAGCAGCAGCAGCCCGCCGACGCCCGTCACCCCGGTGATTTCGATGCCCATGCGCGAACCCTCCGTCGGCGGGGGCCAGCGCATGGCGCGGCGCGAAAGGGAACGCCGATGACCCGGCCCGAGGACATGAACCTGCTGCTGATCACCGCCGATCAGCTGCGCGCCGACGTGCTGTTCGGGCCCTTGGGGGCGATGATCCCCACGCCGGGCTTCGACCGGCTGCGGGCGCGCGGCGTGTCCTTCGCCAACCACGTGACGGTGACGGCGCCCTGCGGGCCGGCGCGGGCCAGCCTGCTGACGGGGCTCTACGCCTCGAACCACGGCGCGATCCGCAACGGCACGCCCCTGCGCCGCGGAACCGACAATCTGGCGCTGCAGCTGCGCCGCGCGGGGCGGGAGCCGCTGCTGTTCGGCTACACCGACGCGGCGCCGGACCCCGAGGGGATGGCGCCGCAGGACCCGGACCTGACGAGCTACGAGCATGTCCTGCCCGGCTTTCGCGAAATCGTGGAGATGCGCTTCGAGACGCCCTTCACCTGGCTCGCGGCGCTCGCCGCCCGCGGCTACGACCTGCCGCGGCCGCAGCCGCAGCGGCTGGCGGAGCTGTTCGCGCCCCAGGCGCCGGCCGGGCGGGCGCCGCACATCGACGATCCGGCGTTCTACCGGGCCGAGGACAGCGACACGGCCTTCCTCACGGATCAGTTCCTGCACCACATGGAGGCGCGGCGCGATCATCCCTGGACGGCGCATCTGACCTGGATCCGGCCGCACCCGCCGCTGGTGGCGCCGGCGCCCTGGAACGCCGCGGCGGCGCCCGGCGACGTGCCGCCGCCCGCCGGGCCCTTCGCCGACCATGCCTTCACCCGGGCGTGGTTCGCGGAACGCTCCTGCTTCGGGCTCTGGACCGGCTTCAACGGCGACTGCGCGGGGATCTCGACCGACGACGTCGCCCGACTGCGCGCCGTCTATCTGGGTCTGGCGGCGGAGGTGGACGCGCATCTGGGCCGGCTGCTCGACTGGCTCGACGCGACCGGCCAGGCGGA
>JBCBYE010000481.1:0-3914 GCA_039816075.1 Pseudomonadota bacterium
AATCGGCCCATGGATTGTTGCCGGGATAGCCCCTGGACTTGAGATGCTCGTTATAGGGCGAGCGTTTCTCGTCGTAGAAGCCGTCGGGTCCTTGCCCCCACAGACCGTCGTCGCGCACATGCACGTCGAAGCCGCATTCGGCCTGGCGCGCGCCGATCACCGTGTCGGGCGAAAGGCCGAGGCGCCGCATCCCCTCCGCATCGACCTTCATGTGCGTCTTGCCGATCAGCCAGGCGTCCATGCCGGCGGCGCGCAGGTGGTCGCCCAGCGTCACCTCGCCCACGCGCAGGGGAAAGCCGTTCCACTGCGCCCCGTGGGACGAGGCGTAGCGGCCGGTGTAGAAGCTCATGCGGCTCGCCCCGCAGACGGGCGATTGGCAGAACGCGTTGGAAAAGCGCACGCCCATGGCGGCGACCCGGTCGAAGTTGGGCGTTTGCAGATGCGGGTGACCGGCGCACGACAGGTAGTCGTGGCGCAGCTGGTCGTACATGACGAACAGGATGTTCACCCGCGTCGTCCTCCCCATGCGACGCCGCGGTTCGAGCCGCGGCCGATTGCCGATCAGCCTAGGACGTTTGCGGCGGGGCGGCCACGCCTGTCAGACGTCGAAGAAGACGGTTTCCTTCGGCCCCTGCAGGTGGATGTCGAAGCGGTAGTCGCCCGGCGCCGACCGGCGCGCCAGCAGGGTCGGCACGCGGCTTTGGTGCTCCAGCCGCGTCAGAACCGGATCCTCGGCGTTCGCCTCGGCCTCGTCCTCGAAATAGATGCGGGTCTGCAGGCCGATGTTGATGCCCCGCGCCACCACCCAGGCGGTGATGTGCGGCGCCTGCAGGCGGCCGTCGGGGAACGGCACGCGGCCGGGCTTGACCGTCTCGAACACGAATTCGCCGGTGGCCATGTCGCCGGGGGAGCGGCCCCAACCGGTGAAGTTGGGGTCCGCCGTCCCCCGCGTTTCGTTGGCCGACGGAAAAAGGCCCGCGGCGTCCGGCTGCCAGATTTCGACCATCGCGTCGCGCAGCGGGGTTCCCATGCCGTCGTAGACCGTGCCGCGAAGGGCGATCTCCTCCCCCTGCACGGGCCCCCGCTTCATCGAGGCGCCCAGGTCGCCGCCATAGATCTCGATGCCCGTGAAATTCGGCGTGCAGCCGATATGGACATAGGGCCCCGCGGTCTGGCTGGGGCTTTCCCGTAGCGGGTTCAGCGGCTGCGGCATCTCACATCCCTTCCGCGCGGTTCTCGAAATACGTTTGGCGGCGGCCGCGCAGCACGATGTCGAACTTGTAGGCGAGGCTGTCCATCGGGATCGTGCGCTGCATGTCGAGTGGGGCGGTGAGCGCCTCCACCGCCGCCTGGCTTTTCAGCACGCCGACGATGGGGCAGAGCGGGATCAGCGGGTCGCCCTCGAAATACATCTGAGTGATGAGCCGCTGGGCGAAGCCGTGGCCGAAGACGCTGAAATGGATGTGTGCCGGCCGCCAATCGTTCATGCCGTTGGGCCAAGGATAGGGGCCGGGCCGCACGGTGCGGAACTCGTAGGCGCCGTCGTCGTCGGTGATCATGCGCCCGCAGCCGCCGAAATTAGGATCGAGCGGCGCCAGATACGTCTCCTTGGCATGGCGATAGCGGCCGCCGGCATTGGCCTGCCAGACCTCGACCAGCGCGCCCGGCACGCCTCGACCGGTCTCGTCCATCACGCGGCCATGCACGATCATGCGCGGACCCACGGCGGTTTCGCCGGGGGCGGCGAAGTTGCGGATCAGATCCGCGTCCAGCGCGCCGATCATGCCGTGGCCGAAGATCGGCGAGGTTTCCTCGGACAGGGTCGAGGGGAAGGACAGCAGCGCCGCCTCCGGGCTGCGCTTGACGCTGGTCTTGTAGGGCGGGGTCAGCGCGTCCGGCTGCCAGGCGCGGTCGCGGGGGATGAAGCCGCCGGTGCGGGCGGGGGCGTTCGGACCGGTCACGGCTGCACCCCCATCTCCGCGAAGGTCCGCTTGGCCAGCTTGATCGCGTGGTTCGCCTTGGGCACGCCGGCATAGATGGCGACGTGCAGGAAGGCCTGCATGATCTCCTCCGGCGCGGCGCCGGTGTTGCGGCTGGCGCGCACATGCATGGGGATCTCCTCGAAGCTGCCGGTCGCGGCCAGCAGCGCCAGGGTCAGCAGCGACCGGTCGCGCGCGCTGATCGCGTCGTCGGCCCAGACCGTGCCCCAGGCGCCCTCGGTGATCAGCGTCTGGAACGGCGCGTCGAAGTCGGTCTTGCCCGCCTCCGCCCGGTCCACATGGGCGTCGCCGAGCACGCGGCGGCGCACCGCCATGCCGGTCTCGTAGCGGTCGGTCATGCTCCAGCCTCCATCAGTAGGGCAGCCCCACGTAATTCTCGGCCATGGCGCGCTGCGCCGCGGGGTTGGATCGCAGGAACTCCAGCTCGGCGATCTGCATCTTCTGGTCGAACTCCGTCTGGTCCGGGTCGCGATGCATGAGAGAGGAGAACCACCAGCTGAACCGCTCCGTCTTCCAGACGCGGGCGAGCGCCTGGGCGGAGTAGCCCTGCAGGCCCGCCTCCGAGCCCGTTTCGTAGAACGCCCGCAGCGCGCGGTAGAGGTAGTTGACGTCCGAGGCGGCGGTGTTCAGTCCCTTCGCGCCGGTCGGGGGCACGATATGGGCGGCGTCGCCGCACAGGAACAGCCGGCCCCACTGCATCGGCTCCGTCACGAAGGAGCGAAGGGGCGCGATGGATTTCTCGATGGACGGGCCGGTGACCAGGCGCGCGGCCTGTTCGGCCGGGATGCGGCGCTTGAGCTCGTCCCAAAAGGCGTCGTCGCTCCAGGTCTCGGGCCGGTCGGTCAGGTCGCACTGGATGTAATAGCGGCTCAGCCCCGCATTGCGCATGGAGCAGAGCGCGAAGCCGCGGGGGGAGTTGGCGTAGATCAGCTCGTCGTCGACCGGCGGCGTTTCGCTGAGCACGCCGAGCCAGCCGTAGGGATAGACCTTCTCGTACTCGCGCCTCACGTCGTCGGGGATCGTGCGGCGGCTGACGCCGTGAAACCCGTCGCAGCCGGCGACGAAGTCGCAGTCGAGGCGGCGGCGCCGCCCGTGCACCGCGTATTCGACGCAGGGCGCGTCGGTCCTGGCGTTGCGGACGACCACGTCCTCCACCTCGAACTCGATCGCGCCGCCCGCCGCCTCCCGCGCGGCATACAGGTCTCGGGTGACTTCGGTCTGCCCGTAGACCACCACGGGCTTGCCGGTGTGTTCGGCGAAATCGATGCGGAACATCTCGTCGCCGTACGCGATCCGCGTGCCCTCATGGGCGAACCCTTCGGCATGCAGGCGCTGGGCGCAGCCGGCCTCTTCCATCAGACCGACGAGGCCCTGTTCGAGGACGCCGGCGCGGATGCGGCCCAGCACGTAGTCCTTGGTCTTGCGCTCCAGCACGACGGAGGCGATGCCGCGCACGTGCAGCAGCTGCGACAGCAGCAACCCTGACGGGCCGCCGCCGATGATCGCGACTTGGGTCTTCACGGCGCTCCTCCCAAAGGCCGCCCCCTGTGTAGCGGGCGGAGGCCTCGGTCGGAAAGCCGCTTTTTTGCCGACGCCGGCGGCGAGGGGCGAAGGCGGGCGATCAACCCTCCGGCGTCGCGGCGAGCGCCTTGAAGAACCGCTCCACCACCCGCGTCGCCGAAAAGTCCTGGTTGGTCATGCCGATCAGCGATCCGCCCAGGCGCAGCTGGCCGGAGCCGGGCCAGGTGTGCCCGGCGCCCTCCACCACGTAATGCAGGAACGGTTGCTCGCAGCCCTGATACTCCCGCAGGGCGGCGGTGCTCTCGTCGCTGGTCACGCGATCGGGGATCGCCCGCTCGTCGAAGCCCTCGCAGCCGTTGCGGGCGGCGAGGCGCGCGGCGGTCTCGGCCACCG
>JBCBYE010000544.1:0-3406 GCA_039816075.1 Pseudomonadota bacterium
CCGCGCGCCGGCCGCCGGGCCGGCGCGCCCCCCGCTGCGATGAACCTTGCGCGACCCGGCCTTGATTTCACCGCGGCGCGCGGCCAGAACCGGGGGCGACCGACCCCGGGGGCCGCCGCGCCCTCGACGGCGCCGCCGGCGCCGGCCTTTTCGGACCGCATCGACAGGGACGCACCATGCCTTCACTTCTCGCCCGCGCGCTCGCCCCCTTCGCCCTGGCGCTGATCGTCGCCGGCCCCGCCGCCGCCCAGACCACGGGCGAGGCCCCCGCCGAAGAGACCCCCGCTTCGGAAACGCCCGCCGCCGAAGCCCCCGCTTCGGAAACGCCAGCCGCGCAGGCGCCCGCCGAGGCGCCGTCCGGCGACGCGGCGGCCGCGTCGGCGAGCCCCGCCAATCCCCAGGCCGGCGCGCCGCGCATCGAGACCGTGCGCACCGACGGCGCTTGGCAGACCGCCTGCGTCACCGCGCAGGAAACGGGCCCCTGCCTGATGCGCCAGGTCGGCCGCACCGAAGCCGGGCAGGAGGTGATGGAGGTCACCGTGCGCCGCATCGCCCCGCAGCAGACGCAGCAGGGCACGGTCGAGGCGATCATCTCCGTGCGCACCCCCATCGGCGTTCTGCTGCGAGAGGGGCTGACGATCCAGATCGACGGCTCGCAGCCCCAGCGCGGCACCTACGTCTACTGCGCCCAGGACGGCTGCCTCCTGCAGGAGCCGCTGCCCAACGCCCTCGTCAGCGCCATGAAGAAAGGCGCGGTCGCCAAGATGTCCTTCGTGATCCCGCAGAACAATCAGCCCGTGCGGGTGGAGGCGAACATCTCGCTGACCGGCTTCACCGCCGCCTTCAACGGCCTGCAGCCCGGCTGAGCCCGGCGACGCCTCGCGACCCCGGCCCCCACGGGCCGAGGCCGGGGTCGCAACCCTGCGCGGATCGCGATCCCGATTGCGGGTCCGGCGGCGTCCGCGAGGCGCCGTCGCCCGCGAGGCGCCGTCGCCCCTGCAAAGGCGGCCCGGTGTCGGGGTCGAGGACGCGGGCGGCGATGCAGGATCAACGTCCCGGCCGGCCGGCCCGATCCCCAGGCCCCGCCCCATCCTGCCCGGCCCCATCCTGTCCGGCGCCATCTTGTCCGGCGCCGCCGCGTCCCGCCCCGTCTTGGCTCGGACAGTCTTGGCCCGGACGGTCTTGGCCCGGACAGTCTTGCCCCGCCCCGTCCTGCCCCGGACAGTCTCGGCCCGAACCGCCCCGACAAGTCCCGCCCCCCCGCGGCGCGCGGAACCCCGTCAGCCGTCGAAGCGCCGCGCGGCGATCACCGCGTTCAGGCCGCCGAAGGCGAAGGAATTGCTGATCGCCGCCGCCACCGGCCGCTCCACCGCGGCGTTCGGCGCCACGTTCAGCCCGCAGTCCGGATCGTCTTCCAGAAAGTTGATGGTCGGCGGCAGCACGCCCGTGCGCAGGGCCTGCAGCATCGCCGCCATTTCCAGCGCCCCGGCCCCGCCGAGCGCATGGCCATGCATCGACTTGGTCGAAGAGATCACCAGCGCCTGCGCCTGCGCGCCGAAGACCTGCCGCACCGCCTCGCATTCCGTCCGGTCGTTGGCGGCCGTGCCGGTGCCGTGGGCGTTGACGTAGCCCACCTCCTCCGGCGCCATGCCCGCATCCTGCAGCGCGCCGCGGATCGCGCGCGAGGCGCCGTCGACCGAGGGCTGCACGATGTCGCCGGCATCCGCGCTCATGCCGAAGCCGCAGATCTCGCCCAGGATCTCCGCGCCGCGGGCCCGCGCCCGCTCCAGCGGCTCGAACACGAACACCGCCGCGCCCTCGCCCAGGACCATGCCGTTGCGGCCCTTGCTGAACGGGCGGCAGCGCTCCTTGGTCATGACGCGCAGGCCTTCCCAGGCCTTCATGGTGCCGAAGGTCAGCGGCGCCTCCACCCCGCCCGACACCGCGACCTCCGCCGCGCCGGAGCGGACCATGTGGAACGCCTGCCCCATGGCATGATTGGCCGAGGAGCAGGCCGTGGAGACCGAAAACGCCGGCCCGCGCAGCCCATGCTCCATCGAGACGAAGCTGACGGGGGCGGAGTTCATCAGACGCGGCACGATGAAGGGGTGAACGCGGTTCTTCCCCTCCTGAAACACGTCGCGATAGTTGTCGTCGATGGTGCCCATGCCCAGCAGGGCCGTGCCCATCACCGTCGCCGCGCGCAGCGACGCCGCCTCGTCCAGCTCCAGCCCCGAGGCGTCGACCGCCTCGCGCGCCGCGACCAGCGCCATCTGCGTGGTGCGGTCGTAAAGCGCGATCTGCGAGCGAGAATAGAGCGACGGCCCGTCGAAGGCACGCGCCTGCGCGCCCTGCGTGACCGCCAGGCGGTCGATGTCCTCGATCTCCAGCCGGCCCACGCCGTCGCGGCCCTCGACCAGCCCCTCGCCATGGGCCTTCGCCCCGACGCCCAGGGCCGAGACCACGCCCATCCCCGTGACGACGACCCTGCGCGGGCCGCTGGCAGCCGTCGTCATGGCGCGGTCAGCCCTTCTGATCCTTCACCAGGGCCTGGACCGCGGCGATGATGCTGGCGACGTTCGAGATGTCGAAATCGCTGTCGGCAGGATCGTTGGCATTGAACGGGACGGAGATGTCGAAGGCCTCTTCGATGGCGAACACCGCCTCCACCAGGCCCAGGGAATCCACGCCCAGATCGTCGGGCGAGGCGTCCATCTTCACTTCCGACGGGTCGAGGACGGCCTGTTCGGCGATGATCTCGATCACCTTGCGGGCGACGTCTTCGTCGTTCGCGGCGTCGGTCATGGCCCCTCCTGGTCCTCGTGTCCGGTTTCAGGTCGCGGGATGCGCCGCCGTTGCGCGGCGCGGCTTTCCCGTCTCCTAACGTCTGGGCGCGGGCGTTGAAAGCCGCAATTTCACCCCTGGCCGCCCATGCGCTCCATCCAGCGCGGCAGGCGCCGAAGGGCCACGGTGAGGCGGTAGAAGTCGTCGCGCTTGAGCGCCGGGGTCCCCATCATGATGGATCGCGGCGGCACCGTGCCCGACACGCCGCTGGCCGCGGCCAGCAGAACGTCCGAGCCGATGCGCGCATGATCGGCCACGCCGGCCTTGCCGCCCAGCACCACGCGGTCGCCCAGCTCGGCGCTGCCGGCGACGCCGGAATGGGCGCACAGCAGGCAGTCGCGGCCGATGCGCACGTTGTGGCCGACCATCACGAGGTTGTCGATCTTGGTGCCGTCGCCCACCTCGGTGTCGCGCAGGGTGCCCCGGTCAATCGCGGCGTTGGGCCGCCCATCCCGCCGCCGCGGGACCCGACGATCTCGCCGTCGCCACGGATGCCAAGCATCAGCGCCTGCTGGCCGAGGTCGCCGTCCGCGTCCAGCAGCGCGGCCCGCGCGCCGCCCTC
>JBCBYE010000837.1:0-1687 GCA_039816075.1 Pseudomonadota bacterium
CAGAAACAGGTTGAAGCGCGTGAAGGCCGCCAGGCGCGCCGGCTTGACGTATTCGCGCAGCACCACGACGGAGGGCAGCCGGATCTCCAGACTGGGGGAGCGCGCCACCTCATCGTACTCGGCCACGATGGCGACCCGGTCGAGGAAAGCGGCCTTCACCGCCTCCTGCCAGGGCCAGAGCGAGAGGGGGAAGTAGCTGAGCGGCCGGTAATCGGCGTTCAGAACCAGCGCCGGATGATCCTTCAACCGTGCGGGACTTCGGACGAACTGGGTCGTGTAGGGATCGTTCAACACCTGACTGCTCTCCCGTCCCGAGCGCCTGCCTGCCGCCGAGACGGGACGACCCGCCCCGGTTGACCTTGAGTCACTATATGTCGCGGACGCTGACGCGCAACCTGCAAGATGAAGCGTAAACTCCGGTCATGTGGGCGGGTTTAGCAAAGGCGCGCGACGGTTTTGCGACGAACGGCGCCAGGGCGAAGCGCGGCCGGGCCGGGACCTCCTCCGCGCAACGCGGTTTCACGGCAGGACCTTGCGCAAAAACCCCAGCGCCGCGCCCAGCCCGTCGGGCGAGATCGAATGCGGCGCCCCCGGCATGCGGTGCGTGGCGACGTCCACCCCCGCGGCGGCGAGGCCGGCGCGCGCCGCCTCCAGGTTCTCGAACGGCACCACGTCGTCCTGGTCGCCATGCAGCAGCAGGACCGGCGGGCGCGAGGCGATTTCCGCCTCCAGGGCCTCGGGCGACAACAGCATGCCGGAAAACCCGACGATGCCCGCCAGCGGCTCGGTCCGGCGCAGCCCCACCTGCAGGCTCATCATCGTGCCCTGGGAAAACCCCAGCAGCACGGTGCGCGCCGCCGGAACGCCGGTCTCCGCCGCCACGGCGTCCAGCCAGCCGTCGAGCAGCCGGCAGGACGCGGCCAAGCTCGACAGGCGCTGCGCCTCGGTGCTGCCGTCCATGCGCGGAATGGGAAACCACTGCCGCCCCATGGGGTTGATGGAGCAGGCCTCGGGCGCATCGGGGCTGCGGAACTCGACGTTCGGCAGATGATCGGCCAGCACATCGGCCAGGCCGATCAGGTCGTTCCCATCGGCGCCGAAGCCGTGCAGGAACACGACCAGCGCGTCGCGCGCGCCGGATTTCGCCGGCCGCGTCGGGCCTTGCAGGAAGCTGTCTGAGGTTTCGGTCATGTCACGCCTTCGCGGTTCTTGTCGACGCGGTACCAGGCCCACAGCAGGCGCGCCGCGACGCCGCGCCAGGGGCTCCAGGCCTCGGCCATCTCGGCCAGGCGTTTGGGCGCAGGGCGCGCGTCCAGCTCGAACAGGACCTTGGCCGCCTCCTGCAGCGCCAGGTCGGCCGGCGCGAAGACGTCGGCCCGGCCCAGGGCGAAGAGCAGATAGATCTCCGCCGTCCAGCGGCCGATGCCGGGCAGCGCGACCAACGTTTCCATCGCCGCGTCGTTCGGCAGGGCGCGCAGACCGTCGTAGTCCAGCCCGGCCTCCGCGATGCCGCGGGCGTAGCGGATCTTGGGCCGCGACAGGCCGCAGGCGCGCAGCTGGTCGTCCGACAGCGCGCTCAACCCCTCGGGCGTGCCGCAACCGGCGGCGTCGAGCCGCGCCTGAATGCCCTTCGCCGCCGCGACGCTCAGCTGCTGGCTGACGATGGCCTGCAGCAGCGCCGGCCAGC
>JBCBYE010000785.1:0-1957 GCA_039816075.1 Pseudomonadota bacterium
CAACATACCCCTTCAGGTTAAACATTTTTTTATTATTCATGTTTCTTTCCACGCCCGGTTCGGCCCTTGGCGGGCCGCCGGCGCCGGCCCCGGGGGCGCCGCCCCCCTCGCCCGGGCCCCCAGCCCCCGGGCCCCGGCCAGGTCAGCCGCGGCTGAGCGCCAGGTGCGCGCCCAGGCCCATCAGCCCGCCGCCCGCCACGCGCTTGGCCCAACGGCCGGCGCGGGTGGAGCGGCGAAGACGTTGCGCCGCGGCGCCGGCGAACGCGACGCAGACCAGATCGGCCGAGGTGAACATGAGGTTCGTCGCCCCGCCCAGGATCAGAAACTGCGCCCAGGTCGGCAGCGACCCCGCGGGATCCACGAACTGCGGCAGAAAGGCGATGAAGAACAGGGCGACCTTGGGGTTGAGCACCTCGACGACCACGGATTCGACGAACGCGCGCCGGGCGGATTTCGCCCCGATCTCAGGCAGGTCTCCGCCGAGGCTGCGGTCTCGGATCATGCGCCAGCCCAGCCAGACCAGATAGGCCGCGCCGGCCAGCTTCAGCGCCGCATAGGCCGTCGGCGCCGCCTCGAACAACGCCGACAGCCCCGCCGCCGCCGCCAGGACGTGCAGCCAGCCCCCGACGTTGATGCCCAGCGCCGCCATCAGCCCGGCGCGCCGCCCCGCCGCCAGGGTCCGCGCGGCGGTGTAGAGCAACGCGGGTCCGGGAAAATAGGCGAAGGCGGCCGCGGCCAGGGCGAAGGCGATCAGGGTTTCGGCGGGGGCCATGGCGCACCTCGTTGCAGCGGATGCAGGCCGGTCTACGCCGCGCGGGCGCGACGCTCAACCGCGCGCGCCTTGCGAGGGGGGCGGCGGATGCCTATTCCAAGGACCCAAGCAAGCGACAGGAGCGCGAGGCATGTCCCTCTTCACCCCGCAGGACGCGCTGGTCGCGACCATGGTCACCACCTCGGCCGCCGACGAGCGCATCAGCTCGAACGAGCTGCTGAGCATCGACCGCGCCGTCGCCGCCCTGCCCGCCTTCGCCGGCTACGACGAGGACCGCCTGCGCTATGTGACGCAGACCGTGCTCGACATGCTGTCCGAGGACGACGGCCTCGACGCCATCCTGGGCATGGTGAAGGAGGCGCTGCCGGACGAGCTTAACGAGACGGCCTATGCGCTGGCCTGCGATCTCGCCGCCGCCGACGGCACGGTGAAGATGACGGAGCTTCAGTGGCTGGAGATGCTGCGCCATGATCTGGGCGTCGGCCGGCTGGCCGCCGCGGCCATCGAGCGGGGCGCGCGGGCGCGCCACGCCAAGGTGCCGGCGACGCTGGTCGACGGCTGACCGGGCGGCGCCTGACCGGCCGGGGGCTGACCGCGCGGCGGCTGACGGACCGGCGGGCGGGCGGCGGGCGTCACCAGCGCGCCGCCCAGCTTCGGACCAGCTTGCGCTCCATCCCCCTCGCCCGGCCGCCCCAGGCGCGGGAGGAGCCGGTGGCGCGGCCGTCGCGCATGGCGGCGCGGCGCGCGAGATCTTCGGAGAAGATGCAGAACACCAGCCGCCGGCCGCTGGCCGACGTGATGTAGCCGGCAAGGCCGCGCACGAAGTTCAGCGTGCCGGTCTTGGCGGCGCCCTCGACCCCAGGCGGCAAGGCCGCCTCGCCTTGACGCGCCGCCAGGTCCAGCGGCTTCATCAGCGCCGAAAGGGCGCCGGCGGGCGCGCGGCCCGGTCCCTGAACCGCGGCCGCGCGCAGCAGCCGGCCCATGGCCAGCGGACTGACGCGCGAGGCGGCGCTGAGCCCCGAATGGTTCTTGAGATCGAACGGCCCCGCCGGGGCGGCGGCCGCAACGGCAGGCGGGGCGCGCGCCAGAACGGTCGAGAGGATGCCGGCGGCGAGCGCCGGGGCCTCGACCCCGCCGGAGGGCGCGGCGGCGACGGGGGCCGCCGCGCCCGCGGCCGCGCGGGCC
>JBCBYE010000089.1:0-10254 GCA_039816075.1 Pseudomonadota bacterium
AGCGTGGCCCCGGCCGCGGCCTGGGGAGGGCGCGCTCGAAGCCGCGCCGTGCATCGACGGGTCGCCGACCGCCCGCCTCGGGCAAGCGACCGACGCAGGTCCGGCCGCGCCCCGCGGCGGTGCGACCTGAACCGGGCCGAGGGTCCCGCCGCGCCCCTCGGCGCGCTGGCCCTGCCGCCCGCGAAACGCTACCCTGCGCGCCATGTCCCACGACGCCCCCTTCGCGCCGCACGACCACGCCGCCTGCGCCGCCGATGCGCTCGCCGCCGCGCGCCAGGTCTGCGCCGAAAAGGGCGTGCGCCTGACCGAGGCGCGGGAGCGCGTGCTCTCCATCCTCCTCGAATCCCACGCCGCCCTGGGCGCCTACGAGGTGCTGGAGCGTCTGCGCGAGGACGGGCGCGCCGCCGCGCCGCCCGCCGCCTACCGCGCGCTCGACTTCCTGTGCGCCCATGGCCTCGCGCATCGCATAGAAAAGCTGAGCGCCTTCGTCGCCTGCGGGCGTCTGCGGGGCGAGGCCGCCGGCGCGCCGGCGTTTCTGATCTGCCGCGTCTGCCGTCAGGTCGCCGAGACCTCGGCCGCGCCGGCGCTGCGGGCCCTCGCCGCGCAGGCGGAGGCCTACGGCTTCGCCTTCGAACGCGGCGTGGTGGAGATCGAGGGCCTGTGCCCCGCATGCCGCGGGGATCGGGCCTGATCGTCCGGCGCGTCCGGCCCTCGGCGACGCGCCCACGCGCCGCAATCCCCGCCATCCCCCCTTGCCGCCGTCCCCGGCGCCGTTATGCTCTCCCTTGCCTCGGGGCGCCCCTGTTGCGGGGGCTGAGATGCGGATCGCAGCCGCAGCACCCGTCGAACCTGACCCGGATCACGCCGGCGTAGGAAAGGCTGCGAGCGCGTCATGTCCTCGGCCCGACCTTCTCACCGGCGGCGCAAGAGGATGCGATCGATGAAACTGACCCTCTCCGCCGCGGCCCTCGCCCTCGCTCCCGTCGGAGCGCTGGCGGCGGACCTCACCGTCTACACCTATGACAGCTTCGTCGCCGAATGGGGCCCCGGCCCGCAGCTGGAGTCGCTTTACGAGGCGCGCTGCGGCTGCGACCTGGAGTTCGTCGCCGCCGGCGACGGCGCCGCGCTGCTCGGCCGCGTGCGGCTGGAAGGCGACCGCTCCCAGGCCGACGTGGTCCTCGGCCTCGACGCCAACCTGGTCGCCGCGGCGCGCGAAACGGGGCTCTTCGCCCCTCACGGCGCGGCGCTGCCCGAAACGCTGGCCCCCGGCGGCTGGGCGGACGACGTCTTCGTGCCCTACGATTGGGGCCACTTCGCCTTCGTCTACGACGAAACCCGCCTCGCCGAACCGCCGACCAGCTTCGAGGCGCTGCTGAACGCGCCCGACGACGTGTCGATCATCATTCAGGACCCGCGCACCTCCACGCCCGGCCTGGGACTGCTGCTGTGGGTCAAGAAGGTCTACGGCGACGAGGCGCCGGCGGTCTGGGCCCGGCTCGCCCCGCGGATCGTCACGGTCACCAAGGGCTGGTGGGAGGCCTATTCCGCCTTCCTCGAAGGCGAGGCGACCCTGGCGCTCAGCTACACCACCTCGCCCGCCTACCATGTCATCGCCGAAGAGGATTCCACCAAGAAGGCGGCGATGTTCGAGGACGGACACTACCTCCAGATCGAAGTCGCAGGGGCGCTGAAGGCGTCCGACGCGCCGGAGCGGGCGCAGGACTTCCTCGCCTTTCTCGCCTCGCCCGAGGCGCAGGGCGTTCTGCCGACCACCAACTGGATGCGCCCGGCCTTCCCCACGGCCGAGCCGTTGCCCGAGGCCTTCGACGCGTTCGTGCCCGCCGCCTCGCTCGCCTTCCCGGTGGAGGACGTTCCGGCGGTGCGCGAGGCGGCGTTGGCGGAATGGCTCGACGCCTTGTCGCAGTGACGCCGTCTTCGTGGCGTCGCCGCGCATGACGCGCCGGCCGGCGGGATCCGTCGCGGTCCCGCCGCGCCCCGGGGGCGTGCCCCTCCGGGTCCTCGCCCCCGGCCTTGCGGCGCTGGGGCTGATCCTGGCGCTGTGCCTGGGCGGCCTCGCCCTCGTGGCGGGGCAGGGCGGCGGGGATCGGGCCGGGGGCGGCGCCTTGCGCGCCGTGGACTGGCGGGCGCTGGAATTCACGCTCACGCAGGCCTTCCTGTCGGCGCTGCTCTCCGTCGCGCTCGCGCTTCCGGTGGCGCGGGCGCTGTCGCGCCGGCGCTTCGCGGGCCGGGACCTCGCCGCCTCGCTGATGGGCGCGCCGTTTCTGCTGCCGGTGATCGTGGCGGTGGTGGGGATCATCGCGGTCTGGGGCCGGTCGGGCTGGGCGTCGGAGCTGAGCCTGGCGCTCGGCGGACCCCGCGTGGACGTCTATGGGATGCCGGGCGTGCTGATCGCCCATGTCTTCTTCAACCTGCCGCTGGCCGCGCGTCTTCTGCTGCAGGCCTATGCCGACGTGCCGGCGGAGCGATGGCGCGTCGCGGCGCAGCTGGGGCTGGAGGGACGCGCGCTGTGGTCCGCGCTGGAAGGGCCGGCGCTGCGCGCGGCGGCGCCGGCGGCCTTCGCGCTCGTGTTCCTCGTCTGCGCCACCAGCTTCGCCGTGGCGCTGGCCCTGGGCGGCGGCCCGCGCGCCACGACGCTGGAGGTCGCGATCTACGAGGCCGCCCGCTACGATTTCGATCTTTCGCGCGCGGCCCGTCTGGCGGCCCTTCAGGCCGGGGTCTGCGCCCTCGCCGCCCTGCTGGCCCTCGCCGCCGCCGCGCCCATGACCGCCGCGCCCGGGGCCCTGCGTCGGGCGGAGCGTTGGGACGGTCGCGCCCCCGCCGCGCGCGCCTTCGACGCCGCCGCGCTCGTCTTCGCGGGCCTCTTTCTGGGTCTGCCGCTGCTCGCCGTGGCGATCCGCGGCGCGCCGGGCCTGGCGCTGCTGGGGCCGGAGGTCTGGGCCGCCGCCGCGCGCAGCCTGGTCACCGCGCTGCTCGCCACGGCGCTCTGCCTCGGCGTGGCTCTGCCGCTCGCCGCGCTTCTGGCGGCCTGGCGCAACGCCGGGCGCCGCGCGGCGGGCTGGGCGGAGGCGGCGGCCCTGGCCCCGCTCGCCGCCTCGCCCTTCGTTCTGGGCATCGCGCTGATCGTCGCGCTGCGGCCCGTGGCCGACCCGTTCGCGCTGGCCCTGCCGCTGACCGCCGGCATCAACGCGCTGATGGCGGCGCCCTTCGTTCTGCGCCTGCTCTCCGCCCCCCTCGCCCAGGCGCAGGCGGAGCAGGGGCGCCTCGCCGATGCCCTGGGCCTGCGCGGCGCGACCCGCTGGCGCGTCCTCTACCTGCCGCGCCTGCGCGCGCCGCTGGGCTTCGCCGCCGGGCTCGCCGCGGCGCTTTCGGCCGGCGATCTGGGCGTCATCGCGCTGTTTTCGCGGCCCGAGGCGCCGACGCTGCCGCTGCTGATGCATCTGCTCGCCGCCTCGCGCCAGCTGGACGCGGCCATGGGGGCGGCGCTGGCGCTGCTCGCCCTGTCGTTCGGGCTGTTCTACGCCTTCGACCGTCTGGGCCGCGCATGATCGAGGTGGAGGGATTGCAGGTTCCGCGCGGCGGCTTCGCGCTGCGGGCGGATCTGCGCGTGGGGCCGGGCGAGATCTGCGCGGTCATCGGCCCCTCCGGGGCCGGCAAGTCCACCCTGCTGGAGGCGATCGCCGGCTTCGCCCCGCCCTCGGCCGGGACGATCCGCGTGGCGGGGCGCGATCTGGGCGATGCGCCGCCCTCGGATCGGCCGGTGACGCTGCTGTTCCAGGATCACAACCTCTTTCCGCATCTGGACCTGCGCCGGAACCTGGGGCTCGGGCTGCGCGGCGGCCTGCGCCTGAGCGCCGCGGACGACATGCGCATCGAGGCCGCCCTGGCCGAGACCGGCCTCGCCGGCCTCTCCGCCCGCCGCCCCGACGAGCTTTCGGGCGGTCAGCGCCGCCGCGCCGCCCTGGCCCGCGCCCTGCTGCGCGACCGGCCGGTTCTGCTGCTGGACGAGCCGTTCGAGGGGCTCGGCCCGGCCCTGCGCGAAGAGCTGGGCGACCTGATCGCCGCCAAGACGGCCGAACGCGGCCTTGCCGCGCTGATGGTCACCCATGATCCCGACGACGCCCGCCGCATCGCCGCGACGGTCGCGCCGTGCCTGGACGGCCGCATCAAGGGCGCCCGCCCCACGGCCGAGGCGCTGGATCGGCCCGACGCCGCGCTGGCCGCCTATCTGGGCCGCCGCTGAACGGCGCCGGCCTGCCGTCCGTCGGTTTCCGGTCCCATTTTTCTTGCGCCGTCGACGCTCGGTCGTTCATGTTCGAGCAGCCAACATCGACGCGGCCCCCTTTTCAGAACCGCGCGCATTCAGGGAAAACGCACATGGCGACCATTACCGGCGACGGCATTCAGACGGTTCTGACCGGAACCGACGAGGCGGACGAGATCACGGGCGCCGGCATCGGCGAAACGCTGATCGGCCTGCAGGGCGACGACACGCTGACCGGCGGCGGCGGCGACGATCTGATCCAGGCGGGGCCGAACCCGTCTTTCGACCACATATTCGGCTCGGCCGGGTCGGACACCATCGACGTGGACCCGACCGCCGGCGGCGCGACGCCGGACGGCGACGGCTTCGACTTCTTCCTGCTCGACTACGCCGACCTGGGCGGCACGATCGACGTGAGCTACACGGTCGACGTCTTCTCGGTGCTGAAAAGCCTCGGGGGAACCGACACCGTCATCAACCTGGATTCGATCCGCGGCATGAACGGGATCGGCTTCGAGGCCGGCGCCGGCGACGACGACATCAATCTCGGCGATTCGGCCCTGTGGTTCGCGCAGATCAATCCGGGCGGCGGCGACGACGTGATCGACGGCGGCACGACCTTCACGCGCCTCGCCTACTACGATGCGCCCGCGGGCATCACCGTCAACGTCGAGGGCCGCACCGACGACGGCATGTTCGGCACGGTGCAGGACGGTCAGGGCGGCACGGACACGTTCTCCAACGTCAACGAGGTGCGCCTGTCGCCCAACGCCGACACCTTCAACGGCGGCGGCGGGCGCGACACCATCATCCCCGACGGCGGCGACGACGTCATCGACGGCGGGGACGAGCGCGACCGCAT
The DNA here is from genome assembly GCA_039816075.1 of Pseudomonadota bacterium. Taxonomy (GTDB): domain Bacteria; phylum Pseudomonadota; class Alphaproteobacteria; order Rhodobacterales; family Rhodobacteraceae; genus Albimonas. The sequence continues at coordinate 5,145 of JBCBYE010000089.1, forward strand.
CCGCTTCGACCGCGGCGGCGGGGCGGACGATCTCGTGGTCGACGGCGCGGCCGGCACGGCGACGGGCGAGTGGGAGGGCGAGGCCTTCTCGCTCACCTTCTTCAACATCGAGGAGATCTTCGGCTCCTCGGGCGCCGACGTTCTGAACGCCGGCGGCGCGCTGACGCGTCTCAACGGCCTCGCCGGCGACGACATAATCCGCTTCAACGGCGGCTCGGGCGACGGCATGAGGGGCCGGGTCTCGAACGGCGTCGACGTCTACGACTTCGCCGACGGCGACGTGCAGGGCAACGAGTTCTACGCGCTGGACGGCTTCGACATCAGCGGCGGCATGGAGCTGATCGTCGCGAACGGGACCGGCACGCTCGACAAGGGCGCCGACGGCGAGGACGAGCTGCAGAACGTCGACCAGATCGGCGACGCGCTCAGCTTCGAGGGCGGCGCCGGCGACGACCGCTACGTGGCCGGGCTGAACGAGGGTCAGGCCGCCATCTTCCGCGGCCGCGGCGGCGACGATACGTTCGAGGGCGGCGACGCCTTCGACATCCTGCGCTTCGACTTCGACGCAACCGTCGGCGTGACCGTCGACATCACCTCGGGCCAGGGCGAGGAGATTTCGGGCACGGCGGTCGATCCGTTCGCCGATACCGACACCTTCATGAACATCGACCGGGTCGACGGCACCCGCCGCGACGACGTCCTCAACGGCGGCGCCTCGGACGACAGCTTCGTTACCAACCAGGGCGACGATCAGGTCGACGGCGCCGGCGGGTTCGACATCGTCGCCTACAACCGCAGCGGCGTGGACCGGGTGCTGGCGAATCTCGGCTCGGGCGAGGTCACCAACGTGTGGGACGGCGAAACCTTCACCGACACGCTTTCGAACGTGGAGCAGGTGCGCGGCTCGCGCGGCGGCAACGACGTCATGACCGGCTCGGGCCGCGCCGATCAGTTCCACACCTACGACGGAAACGACGTGGCGCGCGGCAACGGCGGCGCCGACGACATCCAGGATTTCGGCTTCGGCGCCGACCGCTTCTTCGGCGGCGCCGGCGGCGACTTCATGCGCGGCGGCCTCGGCTCGGATCTGCTCGACGGCGGGCGCGGCAACGACGATCTGGGCGGCGGCGCCGGCGGCGACGAGATCAAGGGCGGCGGCGGCCGCGACTCGGCGTCGGGCGGCAAGGGCAACGACCGCATGACAGGCGACGCCGGCGCCGACCAGCTGATGGGCGACCAGGGCAAGGACCGCATCGACGGCGGCGGCGGCAATGACGTGATCGACGGCGGCAAGCAGAACGACCGCCTCGAAGGCGGCAAGGGCCGCGACATCTTCGTCTTCGACCGCGGCGACGGGAAGAACGACGTGATCCTCGACTGGGATCCCCGCGACAGGGTCCGCTTCGACAGCGGTCCCGACGATTTCGGCGATCTGAAGATCCAGAACAAGGGCAAGGACGTGCTGGTCCGCTACGGCGGCAAGGACAAGTTCAAGATCCTGGGCGTGGAGCCCGAGGAGCTTCAGGCGAACGATTTCCTGTTCGCCTGATCCTGCGGCGCGGCGGGCCTGCGCCGTTCCGGTTCAAGTTCGCCGCATCGTCGCTGCCGAAAACGCTTAATGCTAACAAAGGGTTTGCACCGTGGCCGCGCGCTTGCTAGGCCCGAATATGAACGGCGCGAGGGGCGGGCGGAATGAGCGACACCGAAGGCGGCGATCGCTACCACGAGGCGATCACGCTCGAGGTCGGGGTCACCTACAACTTCGACACCAGCGGCGGCGACGTCGATTGGTTCCAGTTCTGGGCCCAAGGCGACCGCATCTACACCATCATCATCGTGGCCGAAGGCCTCGCCCAGGGCCGCACCTCGACGCCCGACCTCTCGACGACGCCCTTCGCGGCGCCGGGCGTGCTGATGCCGCCGCAGTCGCGCACCTACTTCGCCGACGGCGCCTATCGCGTGGGCGACTACAACTACAGCCGCCTGACGCTCGACACCGCTTCGCCCGGAGAGGTGATCCTGTTCCCTTGGGAGCAGTTCGATCCCAACGACTATTCCGGCTGGTATCGCAGCACCATCGGCTTCAACAACTACGGCCTGTGGTCGGGCGAGGTCTTCGACTATTCCGTCACCGTCGTCTCCGGCGACGCCCGCGGCTTCTACGCCGACGAATGGGCCGAAGGGTGGAGCACCGCTGCACGGTTCGAGCGCGGCGGCTCGGCCAGCCAGGCGCCCAAGGAGACGTTGGGCGGCCACATCGGCTTCTACGACGAGGACGTGAACGGCCCCCAGCGCGGCGTGCACGACAAGGACAGCTTCATCGCCTATCTGCGCGCCGGCTTCGACTACGACGTGGTCGTGTCGACCAAGGGCAAGGACGGCCTCAAATACATCAAGGTCGACGTGACGACCATGGAGGGCCGCGTCGGCGGCGGCAGCTATTCGCCTGCGACCAAGGCCTATCGCGGCGGCGATGCGGTCGCGGGCATCAGCCTCGAAGGCCGCGCCAAGTGGGAGCCGGGCGAGGAAGTGCCCGTGCTCATCACCGTTTCGGGCGCGCGCAAGCATGGCACGTGGGAGCGGGGGCGCGGCGCCTACACGGTCGAGGTGAACCATGCCGACGACCGCGGCGACAACCTCAACACGCCCGACGAGATCGCCCGCAACAGCACGCGCACCGGGCGCATCGACAAGGTCGAGCAGCCCTCGCACGCGAAAACCTTCGGCGACGAGGACTGGTTCAAGATCAAGGGCGGCGTGCTCAAGGGCTACACCTACCTGGTCACCACGCTCTCGAACTCCAAGTCGCTGGCGAACCTGCAGGTCGCCATCCACAACAATATCGGCGGCGCGCTGGCGGGGTTCACCAACAACTGGCTGGTCTATCGCTCGCGCCAGACCGAGACGGCCTGGCTGTCGGTTCAGGCCGCAGCCGACCTCGAGATCGGCAAGTACACCGTGCAGTTCGGCCAGTACGAAGGCGACGTGAAGATCGGCACGGTCCGCAAGGACAAGGCCCGCGGCGGCAAGAAGGACGACTATTTCCAGCTGGGCAAGGGCAAGGACGGCGCCTGGGGCGGCGACGGCGACGACGAGATGCATGGCGGCGGCGATGCCGACCGGCTGATCGGCGGCGCCGGCGACGACACGGCGTCAGGCGATGCCGGGAACGACCGCCTCTTCGGCGGCGCGGGCGAGGACACGCTCTCGGGCGGCGCCGGCAAGGATCAGGTCAAGGGCGGCGCCGGGAACGACCGCGCTCATGGCGGCGCCGGCGCCGACAAGATCGCCGGCAACGGCGGCGACGACGTGCTGCGCGGCGAGGGCGCGAACGACCGGATCGTCGGCGGCGCGGGGGACGACGGTCTTTACGGCGGTCCGGGGAACGACCGGCTGATCGGCGGCGCTGGCGACGACGGCCTTTGGGGCGGCGTCGGCGACGACGTCGCGCTCGGCGGGCCCGGCGCCGACACCTTCGCGGGCGGCGACGGCGCGGACGCGTTCAAGGGCGGCGACGACGCCGACGTGGCCTTCGGCGATGCCGGGAACGACACCCTGGAGGGCGAGGCGGGCCACGACAGGCTCTACGGCGGCGCCGGGGCCGACAAGCTCTTCGGCGGGACCGAAGGCGATACGCTGCTGGGCGGCGACGGTCCCGACAAGCTCTATGGCGGCGACGGCTGGGACCGGGTGAGCGGGCAGAACGGCGCCGACGCGCTGTTCGGCGGAAACGGCCGCGACGACGTCGAGGGCGGCGCGGGGGCCGACATCCTGGGCGGCGGCGCCGGGCGCGACACGATCCGGGCGCAGCTGGACGGCGACGTGATCCGTCCGGGCGACGACCGCGACGCGGATGTCATCCTCTTCGCCGCGGCGGGCCAGGCCGCGGCCGGCACGGTCACGAAAGTCGAGGGGCTGGGACCCGGCGACAGCCTGGATTTCACGGGCCTCGGCATCGAGATCTGGCGCCTGAACGACGCCGGCGGCGTCGCCCCCTTCGCAGGAGGGGGCGAGGCTTCGGTCCGCCGCAGCGGCCGCGACCTGCAGTTCGATCTCGACGGCGACGGGGCGGCCGACCGCATCCTGCGCTTCGAGGATCGCGCGGCGCTGGACGGCGCCACGCTGATCCACCCGCTCGACCCCTACGCCGCGGCGCTCGCCGGCGCCTCCGCGCCCATCACCAGCGCGGCGGAGCATGCCAGCCTCTCGGGCACGTCCGGCGACGACGTGATCCGAGGGTATTCGGGCGCCGACACGGTCGACGGCCTCGCCGGCGACGACGTGCTCGACGTGGGCGGCGCGCCCGACCAGACGCTGGTCGAGGTTCCCTTCTCGCGCGGGGGCACGGTCACCCGCCCCGGCCCCAACAACAACCAGCGGGTCGTCAGCGAAAACTGGGATCAGGACCTGATCGTCTTTCGCCCCTGGTACAGCCTGGCGACGGTCAAGACGGGTCCTCAAACCTACGAACTGGCCGGCGGCGTGCCCCGCGCGCTTCTGACCGTGACCAACTTCCAGCCCGGCCACGACCGCATCGTCCTGTTCGCCGAGGATTTCGGCTGGGACGTGCTCGATGGGTTGGAGGGGCGCGACTTCTCGCTGCCGCCCTTCACCAACTCCTACTCCGCCCACGCCAACATCTTCGTGCCCATCAAGGACACCGGACGCTTCGCCTCGTTCTACGTGCAGACAGGCGCCCAGACGGGCCGGCCCGATGACGCGGCCGAGATGCTCGACCCCGCGAACTGGCTGGTGGTCTGAGCGGCGCGGCTCAGTAGCCCAGGATCATCGCGTTGGCCTTGCGCTTGCGCTCGGCCGCGCGCTCCCGGTCCTCGGCCCGCTCGCGCAGCTCCGCGACCACAAGGTCGCCGCGCGCGCCGGTCTCGTCGGCGCAGACCGTCTGCGCCGCCTCCAGCAGCGGCGCGGCGTCGAGGTTCCCCCAGCCGAAGATCGCCTCCACCGCGAAGGGATAGGGCTCCTTAACCAGCCCCTCGTTGCCCGGCGCGCGGAAGGCGGCCCAAAAGCCGCGGAACGCCCGCTCGCAGGCGGACGGCAGGGCCGAGCGGGACCGCAGCTCCGCCAGGCCCTCGCGCGCGGCCTCCCGATCCAG
>JBCBYE010000845.1:0-1637 GCA_039816075.1 Pseudomonadota bacterium
CGCGCTGGCCCTGGGCACGACCCTGTGCTTCGCCCTCGCGCAGGAGGGTGTCGCGCCCTTCATCTACTTCCAATTTTAGCGTCGATTCCACGCGCCGTAACAAGACAGAGCGCACAAGACGCGTTAACCGATTCGAGGGCATAGTCGATCCAGCAGCCGCCTGAAGCGCGGCGCGCCATGGGAGGGCCGAGCGCATGCAACGCTATACCGTCTTCGGGCTGACGATCCTGTTCGCCCTCGTCTCGCTCGGCCTGACGGCCCTGTCCGCGTGGTTCCTGATCCCCGCGGCGAGCTTTCTCGCGCTGGCCGCCATCGGCGTCTACGACGTCGTGCAGACCAAGCACGCGATCCTGCGCAATTACCCGGTCATCGGGCACATGCGCTGGCTGTTCGAAGGCATTCGCCCCGAGATCCGCCAATACCTGTTGGAAGCCGACGAGGACGAGGAACCGTTCAGCCGCGAATCGCGCTCCCTCGTCTACCAGCGCGCCAAGGGGGCGGAGGACAAGCGCCCCTTCGGCACCAAGGAGAACGTGAACGAGGCCGGATACGCCTGGCTCACCCACTCCATCGGCGCCCGGCATATCGAGGATACGGACTTCCGCGTGCTCATCGGCGGGCCGGACTGCGCCGCGCCCTACGAGGCCTCGCTCTACAACATCTCGGCCATGAGCTTCGGCGCCCTCTCCGCCAACGCCATCGAGGCGTTGAACAAGGGCGCCAAGGCCGGCGGCTTCGCCCATGACACGGGCGAGGGCGGGATCAGCCGCTACCACCGCAAGCATGGCGGCGACATCATCTACCAGGTGGGCACCGGCTATTTCGGCTGCCGCACGCCGGAGGGGCGCTTCGACGCCGACAAGTTCGAACGCCAGGCCTCCGACGCGCAGGTCAAGATGATCGAGCTGAAGCTGAGCCAGGGCGCCAAGCCCGGCCATGGCGGCATGCTGCCCGCCGCCAAGATCAGTCCGGAGATCGCCGAGGCGCGCGGCGTGCCCATGGACGAGGATTGCATCAGCCCCGCCGGCCATGCCGAATTCTCCGACCCGATCGGCCTGGCGGAGTTCGTCGGCCTGCTGCGCGAGCGCGCCCATGGCAAGCCCGTGGGCCTCAAGCTGTGCATCGGTCACCGGCGCGAATTCATGTGCATCGTCAAGGCCTTCCTCACCACCGGCATCATCCCCGATTTCATCGTCGTGGACGGGGCCGAGGGCGGGACCGGCGCGGCGCCGCTGGAGTTCTCCAACCATATCGGCATGCCCCTGAACGAGGGGCTGATCTTCGTGCACAACACCCTGCGCGGCGCCGGCCTGCGCGACCGCGTGCGCGTCGGCGCGTCGGGCAAGCTGGTGACGGCCTTCGATCTGGCGCGCGTCTTCGCCATGGGCGCCGATTGGGCGAACTCCGCCCGCGGCTTCATGTTCGCGGTCGGCTGCATCCAGGCCCAGGCCTGCCACACCAACGCCTGCCCCACCGGCGTCGCGACGCAGGACAAGCTGCGCCAGCGCGCGCTGGACGTGGGCGACAAGTCCGTGCGCGTGGCCCGTTTTCACGCCAACACGCTGCGCGCCCTGGGCGATCTGGCCGGGGCCGCGGGGCTGAACCACCCGGCGGAGCTGCGGCCCCACCATTTCAAC
>JBCBYE010000629.1:0-2762 GCA_039816075.1 Pseudomonadota bacterium
CCCGGCGATCAGGCGTCCGCGCCGCCGCCCGCCGCAGACGACGTCCCCCGGCCTCCGCCCGGCGACCCTTCGGCCGACGGTCCGCCGCCCGGCGCCGAAACCCCGCAGGCCGCCGCCGCCGCGCGCGCCGAATACGAGGACGCCCTGCGCGCCTATTCCGGCGCCTCCGGCGACATGGACGGCGACGGCGACGACGAGGGCGGCGGCCCCACGCCCCTGCCCCCCATCCTCAAGGCCGAGGCGGCGCGGAACGCGCCCCCGCCCCCGCCCGCAGGCCAGCGCCTGCAGACCTACGAACAGCTCGCCCAGCGCGTCGTCAGCCTCTTCGCCCTGGGCACGGCCATCTACACCCTCGTCTACATCTGGTTCGGCGACGGCGCCTTCGCCGAAGGCACGCCCATCGACCGGCTGCAGGACACGCTCGACACGCTGTTCCTCAGCTACATCGCCTACCAGGCCGCGCGCATCTGGCTCGACCGCAAGATCGCCGAGGAAGGCGTCGACGACATCGCCGCCGAACCGGGCGACGAGGGCGGCGGCGCCTCGGCCGCCTCGCGCCTGGGCACGCTGCTGCCCCTGTTCCGCTCGGCCATCCTGGTGCTGATCCTCGCCTCCATGGGCGTGATCGTCGCGACGGAGATCGGGATCAACGTCGCCCCCCTCTTCGCCGGCGCCGGCATCGTGGGCCTGGCCATCGGCTTCGGCGCGCAGACGCTGGTGCGCGACATCCTCTCGGGCATGTTCTTCCTGCTCGACGACGCCTTCCGCAAAGGCGAATACATCGATGTCGGCAGCGTCAAAGGCACGGTGGAGAAGATCTCGCTGCGCTCCTTCCAGCTGCGCCACCATCTGGGGGCCCTGCACACCATTCCCTTCGGCGAGATCCAGTATCTCACCAACTTCTCCCGCGACTGGGTGATGATGAAGCTGCCGCTGCGCCTGACCTACGACACCGACGTGGAGAAGGTGCGCAAGCTCATCAAGAAACTGGGCCAGCGCCTGCTCGAACACCCCACCGAGGGGCCCAAGTTCGTGCAGCCGCTGAAAAGCCAGGGCGTCTACATGATGGAGGATTCGGCCATGATCATCCGGGTCAAATACATGACCCGCCCGGGCGATCAGTGGACGACGCGCAAGCTGGTCTATCAAGAGCTGCGCGAGCTCTTCGAGAAGGAGGGCGTCAAGTTCGCCCACCGCGAGGTCACCGTGCGCATCCCCGACATCGACAAGGCCGGCGATCTGGACGACGATCGGCGCGCCGCCATCGGCGCCGCGGCCCGCCGCGCCGTCGACGACGCCGACGTGGTCGACGGCCCCGGCGCCGGAGGGCTCGCCGCCGCCGAGGCCCGCTGACCCCGCCGCCCCCTCCCGACGCCGGTCCGCTCCCCGCCCCCCGGCCGGGAGCCTCGCCCCGCCCCGGACGCGCCCGCGCCGGCGCGCCGCCCGCGGGCCGCGGGCGGCGTCGCGTTGACACGACGTTAGGCCCCTTCGCCCTAAGCCGGCTCCCGAAAGCTCACATCAGGAGACGGTCGCCGTGGCGACAGACCAACCGCCGGCGCTCATCATCGGGCTGGTCGTCCTGCTGACCCTGGCCAGCGGGGCGGCGGGGCTGCTCTTCTACTACCGCGGCTTCGCCGTGACCGGCGCGGCGCGCCGCCTGTGGCTGATGCTCGCCTCGCTGCTCGGCGGGGGCGTGGGCTGGACGGCGCATTACGGCTGCGTCCTGGTCCTGCTGCCCCTGACCCAGGCCTACGCCTTCGCGCCCTGGGCCATGCTGCTCTCGCTCGTCCTCGACGCCAGCTGCCTGATGGTCTCCATCCGCGCGGCGCAGACGGTCGGGCCGCGCTGGAACGTGGTGGTCATGGCCCTGACCCTTTCCGCGATCATCAGCGTCTCCAACTACATCTCCATCCGCTCCATCCGCGTGCCGGGGGAGCTGAGCATCGACCTCTCGACGCTCTGGCTCGGCTTTCTCGCCTGCTTCGCGCTCAGCCATGCCGGGGCGATCCTCGTGGCGCGCCTGCGCGGCGTCGGCAAATCCGCGGCCGGGGCCCTGCTGCTGGCGCTGGGCTCGCCCGCCTTCGACCTGATCGTTCTGGGCGGCATGGACCTGCGGCTCGATCCGGCCGCCGCCGCGCCGCAGGGCCTGGCTCCGTCGGAAATGCTCGCGGGCCTGGTCCTGGGTCTCGGCGTCCTGCTCACCAGCGTCACCGTCGCCTCGGTCTACGTGGACAAGCAGATCGACGCCGTGGCCAACGCCCGCTACCGCGAAATGGCGCTCACCGACCCGCTCACCGGCGCCCCCAGCCGCGCCGCGATGACCGAACGCCTGCACGACCTGTTCCAGAACCTCGAAGGCAACGCCGCTTCCGGCGACGCCGCCCGCTCCGTCGCCGTGCTCGCCATCGACCTCAACCGCTTCAAACCCATCAACGACGTGCACGGCCACGCCGCCGGCGACGCGCTGCTCGCCGCCATCTCCGAACGCTGCATCGCCGTGCTCAAGGACGGCGAAACCTTCGGCCGCATGGGCGGCGACGAGTTCCTCGCCCTCAAATCGCCCCTCGGCTCCGACGCCGAGATCAACGCCTTCGCCCGCCGCCTCATCGCCGAGATCGAGCGGCCCGTGCAGCATGGCGGCGTCACCCTCTCCGTCGGCGTCTCCATCGGCTGGTGCCGCGCGCCGGAGCATGCGACCGAACCCGCCGCCGCCCTCAACCGCGCCGATCTGGCGCTCTACCGCGCCAAAACCCGCGGCCAGG
>JBCBYE010000054.1:0-12468 GCA_039816075.1 Pseudomonadota bacterium
CGGGATTGAGAAGGAGACGGCGATGGACCCCCACGCCTTCTGGCAAAGCCTGGAGCCGCCCGAGGCCGCCGCGCCGCCGCCCTGGCGGGATCGCTTTCCGGCCGCGCTGCCGGACGGCCGCGTGCTGCATCTGCCGATCCGGCCGCTGGGCGACGGCGCGCTGGGCATCGCGTCGCTCATCCTCAACCAGGCGAGCTTCGCGGTGGAGCGGGCGCTGGCCCGGGCGCTTGCCGAGCGTCTCGTGCCGCTCGAGCCCGAGGTGATCGCGGGCCTGCCGACGCTGGGCCTGGCCCTCGCGCGCCCGGTGGCGGAGGCGCTCGGCCATGCGCGCTACGTGCCGTTGGGGACGTCGCGAAAGTTCTGGTACGAAGAGGCGCTGTCGGCGCCCATGCGCTCCGTCACCAGCCCAGGCGTGGAGAAGCGGCTTTATCTCGACCCGCGGATGGCGCCCCTGCTGCAAGGCCGGCGCGTGGCGCTGATCGACGACGTTCTCAGCACCGGCGCTTCGATCTGCGCCGGTCTGGACGTTCTTGCCGCGGCGGACGCGGCGCCCGAGGTCATCGGCGCGGCGATGCTGCAGACGACCCGCTGGGCGGAGCGGCTGGAGCGGCGCGCGCCCGGGCTGCCCGAGCGGGTGCGCGGCGTGCTGTCGACGCCGCCGCTGACCGCCACGGCCGAAGGCTGGATCCCCGCCGCCGCGACCTGACGCGGCGCCCGGGCAGGGCTGCCGGCGCCGTCTACCCGCGACCCGCCTTTCGGACCCGGACGTTAACTTTTGCTTGATCGCCGCGCCGCGCGCTCTCAGGCTATCCCGCAACGCAGCAAAAAGCTGCGGCTCGATACGCGACGCGGCGCCCGGCCGCGAGCACGACAGGAGGTCGACCCATGCAAGACGGTTTCGCCGCTCGCCGCCGTACGCTTCAATTCGCGCTCGCTCTGGGGGCCGCCGCGCTGCTTCCGGCCGCGGCTCAGGCGCAGGAGCCCATCGTGATCGGCGTGCCCGCCGTCATCTCCGGCCCGGTCGGCGTCGCCGATCATCAGGATTGGACCAACGGCATCACGCTGGCGGTCGAGGAGATCAACGCCGACGGGGGCGTGCTGGGCCGTCCGCTCGAAATCAAGATCATCGACCTCGACATGCTCACGCCCGAGGGCAACGTCGCCGGCTTTCAGGCGCTGATCGAGGGCGGCTCCCACGCCATCCTGTCCGCCTTCACCATCATTCCGCAGCCGGCGATGGATGCGGCGGCGCCGTCGGGCATTCCCTACCTGCACGGCAACACCAGCTCCATCAACGACGACCTCTTCGCCTCGGACCCCGAGAAGTACCGCAACATCTTCCAGCTGGACGTGCCGGAGGTCTGGTACGGCTCCGGCTTCGTGAAGTTCCTGCAGGACGCCACGGCCGACGGGCTATGGACGCCCAAGAACAACAAGATCCACATCGTGCAGGGCCAGATCAGCTACACGCAGCTGATCTCCCAATCCACTCAGGCGGCCGCGGCCGCCACGAACGGAGAGTGGGAGATCGCAGCGATCACCGACATCCAGTCTCCGGTTCAGGACTGGGCCCCCGTGATCCGCGCCCTGCAGGAGACGGACGCCGCCGCCATCATGATCGACCACTGGGTCGCGGCGGAGCTGGCGGCCTTCGCCCAGCAGTACGCTTTCGATCCGGTTCCCGGCGCGCTGGTCTACCTGCAGTACGGCCCCTCGCAGCCGGAATTCCTCGACCTGACGCAGGGCGCCGGCGAGGGGATGATCTGGGGCACCGTCTACGGCACCTACGCCGACGAGATTGGGTCGGCGTTCCGCGAGACCTACAAGGCGCGTTTTCCCGGCACGATGGGTCTGGTCTACACCGGCGGCGGCTATGACGCCGTGCAGATCATGAAGCAGGCCTGGGAGGCCGTGGGAGATCCGAGCGACTTCGAGGCGGTCGGCGATTTCGTCCGCGCCATCGAGTACCGGGGTATCAACGGCTTCTACAAGTTCCGGCCGGAGACCAATTCCGGCATCCTCTACCCCTCGATGACCGACGATCCCGAAGGCGGGCAGGCGCACCTGTTCTTCCAGGTCCAGAACAACGAGCATCGCATCATCGCCCCCGATCCCTTCGCCGAGGTGGAGTTTCAGGACCCGCCGTGGTGGTGAGCGGCGGGGCGGGCTGAGCCGATGCTCTTCGGGTGCGAGGGCGTCGGACTGTCCCTGGGCGGCCGACGCATTCTGTCGGACGTCTCGTTGGAGGCGAATCCGGGCGAGATCCTAGGCCTCGTGGGGCCGAACGGGGCCGGCAAGACCTCGTTGTTCGAGGTGCTTTGCGGGCGCTATCGGCCGGATGAGGGCCGCGTGACGCTGGACGGGCGCGACGTGACGGCGGAGCCCTTTCACAAGCGCGCGCGCCTCGGCCTCGGCCGCACCTATCAAAGCCCGGTGGTCCCGGCGTCGCTGACCGTGGGCGAGACGTTCCGCGCCGCGCGCAAGGCCTGGCGACCGTTCCTCAGCCGTCACGACGCGGAATGGGCGGCCCGCCTGGCGCATCTTCGGGTGAGCTGGGAGACGCCGGCGGCGGCGTTGGGGGCCTTCGATCGGCGAAAGCTTCTGCTGGCCTGCCTGATGCTGCGCCGGCCCAAGGCGCTGCTGATGGACGAGCCGGCCTCCGGCCTCATCAATGCGGAGATCGACGAGCTGGACCTGATCATCCGCCGCCTGGTCGACGAGTACGCCACGGGGGTGATCCTGATCGAACACCGGCTGGAGCTGTTGAGCGCCGTCGCCGATGCCTGCGTGGTGCTGGACCTGGGCGAGGTGATCGCCCGCGGCGCCCCGCGCGACGCGTTCGAGGACCCTCGCGTGCGGGCGGCCTATTTCGAGGGCGCCGATGCCTGACACGCCCCCGCCCGACGTCCTCAAGATCGAGCGCCTGTCCGCCGGCTACGGCCCACTGCGCGTCCTGCACGAGATCGACCTGACCGTAAGGGAAGGCGAGCGCATCGGCCTCGTCGGCCTCAACGGCCACGGCAAGACCACGCTGATCCGTGCGGTGACGCACATGGCCGGCTGGCAGCAGGGTTCCATCAGGCTCGACGGGGTGGAGATCGGCGGCGCGCGCAGCCAAGGCGCCGGCCGTCGCACGCCGGGCCTCGTGCGCCGCGGCATCGGCGTGGCGCCCCAGGGCGATGCGATCTTTCCGGGCCTGTCGGTGCGCAAGCACCTAGAATGCGGCGCCCATACCCGCGAAGCCTGGCGAGATCGAACCGCGCGCATCGACAAGGTCTTCGACATCTTTCCGCCTCTGCGTCCGCTGGAACATGCGCTGGTCGGCAAGCTTTCGGGCGGCGAACGGCGCATGGTCTCCATCGGCCGCATGTTGATGACCGAGGCGCGGCTCTACCTGATCGACGAACCCAGCCTCGGCCTCGCGCCCAAGATCTCGCGCCGCGTGATGGATGCGCTCTGGGCGCTGCCCGTCACCGGCGCGATGGTCATCGCCGAGCAGAACGTCAGCCTGCTGACCGGCCGCGCGGATCGCATGGTCGGAATGCATGCCGGCCGAATGCGCGGCGACGTCGGGCACGTGGAGCTCGCATGATCGATCTGGGCCTGATCGTCTACGCGCTGAACCTTTCCGCGATCTATGCGCTGATGGCCGTGGGGATTTCGATCCTGTGGTCCTCGGTCGGGATCATCAACATGGCCCACGGCGCGACCTTCGCCGCCGCGGGCTATGCCGCCTGGGTGGCGACCGGCGCGGCCAAGCCCCTGCTCGCAGGACTTTTGGGGTCCGGCGCGCTCGGCAGCGCGGCCATGGCGACGGTGCTGGTGACCTCTGCGCTCGCCGCCGGCGCGATCTGCGGGGCGATCATCTACCTGATCGCGTTCCTGCCGATCCACGACAAGCCGAACTACCCGGTGCGCGCGTTGATCATCACGCTGGGCCTGAACATCATGACCGTGCAGGCGCTGCTGTTCTTCTTCGGCCCGCGCAACCAGGGCCTGCCCAAGATCTTCGGCTTCGGCCGCTGGGACCTGTGGGGCGCGCGCATCCGATACGACCAGGCCGGCACGATCATCGGGGCCGCGATCATCATGGCCGCGACGCTGGCCTGGCTGCGCTATTCCCGCCGGGGGCTGGAGGTGCGCGCGATGATGCAGAACGCCGAAGGGGCCGCCTATTCCGGCATCTCTCGGCAAGCGACGGCCTTGCCCGTGCTGATGGTCACCGGCGCCCTGGCCGGCGCGGCGGCGGCGCTGCTGTCGCAGACGATCTTCGTCAGCCCGACCTCCGGCGTGATGCCGTTGGTCAAGGGCCTGACCATCGCGCTGCTCGGCGGCCTCGGGTCCGTTCCCGGGGCCATGATCGGCGCCGTTCTGGTCGGGTTCCTCGAGGCCATCGTCGGCGCCATCCCCTGGCTCGGCCAGCGCTACATGATGTTCGCGACCTTCACCTTCATCATCGCCGTTCTGATCATCCGCCCCCGCGGCATCGGCGGCCTGCTGGACGACACGCGCGAATGAGCGGTCCGGGCGACGCCAAGCGGTTCCACAAGGTCGGCCGCCGCCGCTGGGAATGGCGCCTGCGCCCGGACGGCGCCCAAGAGCGCGCCCGAGCCCGCCTGCCCGGCACCCGCCGCCGCTGGTTGAAATGGCGGGACGAGCACAATCCGCGCACGCTGGAGCGGGAGCGCATCCTCGTCGATAAAAAGCCGTTGTGGTGGGCGATCGGCCTCAGCCTGCTGGCCGTCATCACGCCGTTTCTGCCGAACTCCATGATCTCCACCGCAGCGATTTTCTGCATCTATGCGTCGATCAACGTGCTGTGGACTCTCATCGTCGGCACCGCGGGCATCTTCTCGCTGGCGACGCTCGCGGTGGTCGGCGTCTCCGGCTACGTCGCGGCGGCGTTCAACGTCTATCTGGGCGTGCCCTGGCCCTTCATGCTGCTGATCGGGCCGGCGGTGGGCTTCGCCTTCGGCGCCGTGCTCGCCGCGCCCTCCACGCGGCTCGACGGGCTTTACTACGCGCTCCTGACGCTGGGCGTGGCGGAGATTTGCCGCGTCTTCGTCGTGCAGCTCAAGGCGCTGACCACCACCGGCGGCGCCATCACGCAGGTGGACAGCTTCATCCCCGAGGACTGGTTCCTGCAGCGTCCGGGCCTGCTGCTGGGCTTCGCGGGGGCGTTTCTGCTTCTGCTGGGCGCGCTGGCGGTCTGGCGGCTGGTGAACTCCGAGCGCCTGGGCCTGCTGCTGCGCGTCGCGAAGACGTCGCGCGAGGACGAGGCCTTCGCCGAGGCCGTCGGCATACTTCCGCCGCGCGCGCCTGATGGTGTTCGTGATCTCCTCGGCCGCGCTGGGCGTCGTCGGGGCGTTCTATGCGATGTACTTCCGCTCCATCTCTCCCTCGGTATTTTCGCTGGACCAGCTGCTGCTGCTTTTCGCGATGATGGTCATCGGCGGGCTGGGCCGGGCCGAGGGCGCCGTCGTCGGCGCCGCCATCGTCACCCTGATCGACAAGGGCCTGCCGGAGCTGGGGCCGATCCGCATCATCCTCGTCGCCGGGATCATGATCGTCGTGACGCTGTTCGCCCGCGAGGGGCTGATGGGCGCGCGGGAGCAGTTCCGCGACTACCGCAAGCGCAAATCCGGAGAGCGCCGCGCCAGGCGCACCGAAAAAGGGGGCGAGGCCATGCCCGAGGAAGCCGCCGAGGTCCACGACAAGCAGGAGCTTTACTACCGCCGCTTCAACAAGCGCCTGCGCGACCGGCTGAAGACCATGATCACGCCCGAGCTGATCGAGGAGCACAAGCGCGATCCGCTCGGCCACCACTCCGACGCCCTCGCCCGCGTACTGAACTATTTCCGCCGCGGCGAGATGGCCGACAAATACGTCATCCACCGCATGGTTCCGCAGGAGGAGCGGTTCCGCATCATGGCCGTCTCCGGCGTGCGGGGGATGCCGCCGCGGGTGGTGGACGACCGCGAGTACACGGACGTGAAGGAGGCGTATCACGCCGTCTTCCTCCTGCGCGTCAACGACCTGCTTGAAAGCTGAGCCCATGACCGACGTGCGCCTCTTCGGCTACGCCGACCCCCTTGCCGCGCGCGCGGGGGCGCCGGTGGACTTCATGGTCTCGGCCGAGGGCGCGAAGGAGGTGCGGGCGGAGCTGGTGCGCCTCGTCCACGGCGACTTCAACCCCGAGGGGCCCGGCTTCATCGAAGAGGTCGTCGCTTCCGACATCCCGGCGACCCTGTCCGTGAAGCGGCAGTATACGCAGAACGGCTCCTTCGCGCGCGTGGCGGATCCGGACGGGCGGCTGGCGCCCGACGGGGCCTTCACCGTGCACGCCTTCCTCTGGCCCTCCATGCCCGGGGGGCAGCGGCAGACGGTGCTGGGGCGCTGGTCGGTGAACGGCTCGCTGGGCTACGGCCTCGGCATCAATCCCGAGGGCAAGCTGGAGTTCTGGGTGGGCGACGGGAAGGTCGTCGATCAGGTGACCGCCGACGCGCCGCTGGTGCCCAAGGTCTGGGTGCTCGCCTGCGCCAGCTTCGACCCCGCGACGGGACAGGCGCGGCTGCGCCAGATCGGGGTGCAGAACGCCT
Organism: Pseudomonadota bacterium; assembly: GCA_039816075.1. Lineage (GTDB taxonomy): Bacteria > Pseudomonadota > Alphaproteobacteria > Rhodobacterales > Rhodobacteraceae > Albimonas. The sequence goes on from JBCBYE010000054.1 coordinate 6,600, forward strand.
GGAACTCCCATATCGGGCCCGTCGCGCCCTTCGATCACGACGCCCATGTGGTGGAGACGCTGCGCTGCGCGCCCGCCCGGCCCGACGCGCCCTTCCTGATCGCCGGCGCGCATGAGGAGAATGCGGAGCGGGGGCGCTTCGTCTCCATGCTCTTCAACGGCAAGATCGACCGCTGCGGCCTCGTCGCCCGCGCCCTGCCGCCCGAGGAGATGGAGGCCATCGCGCGGGGCGAGCCGCCCGCCGATCCGCTGACCTACTGGGACACCACCGCCGGCTACACCGACCGCGGCATCGGCACGACCATTCAGGACACCGGCCCCCACGGCCTGCACGCGATGGGCGTCAACCGTCCCGTGCGCGCCATGACCGGCTGGAACTGGCGCGGGCGCGAGGATTCCTTCCGGCTGGACCCGAGCCAATACGGCGGCGTCGCCTTCCACGACGACGCGCTGACCGATTGCGCCTGGTCGCCGACCGTGACCTGGACCCCTCCGGCAAACCTCCGCTCCGGCGTCTATGCGCTCAAGGTCACGGCGGGCGAGGCCGTCGACCGCATCCCCGTCATCATCCGCCCCGACCGGCCCCGCGCGAAGATCGCGGTGCAGATGTCGACCTTCACCTATCTCGCCTACGCCAATGAGCATCTCAGCTTCGACGCCCAGATCGCGCAGGCCATCGTCGCCCACACTCCGGTGATCTCCGGCGAGGACATCGAGTACCAGAAGCTGCAGGAGTTCGGGCTGAGCACCTACGACCACCACTCCGACGGCGCCGGCGTCTGCTACACCTCGTGGAAGCGGCCGATCATCAACATCCGCCCCGGCTATCGCATGGCGGGCATGAACTTCCCCTGGGCGATGCCGGCCGACCTGTCGCTGCTGTGGTGGCTCGAACATGCCGGCTACGACTACGACCTGATCACCGATCACGACGTCGATCGCGAGGGGGTCGAAGCGATGCGGCCCTACAAGACCGTCATCAACGTCACGCACCCGGAGTACTATTCCGAAGGGATGCTCGACGCGACGGAGGCCTATCTGACCTCCGGCGGCCGCATGATGTATCTGGGCGGCAACGGCTATTACTGGGTCACCGCCGCCTGTCCGGACGATCCTTCCTGCGTCGAGGTGCGCAAGCTCGACGTCGGCTCCCGCGCCTGGCAGGCGGAGGCGGGGGAGGGCTATCTGGCGACCACCGGCGAACGCTCCGGCCTCTGGCGCTCCCGCGGGCGGGCGCCGCAGAAATTGGTGGGGCTGGGCTTCACCACCGAGGGCATGGATCGTGCCGAGCCGTTCGAGCGGATGCCCGACAGCTTTCACAAGCGCGTCGCCTGGATCTTCGACGGCATCGGCGACGAGGAGCTGATCGGCGATTTCGGCCTCGCCCTCGGCGGCGCCGCGGGGGTGGAGCTGGACCGCTACGACCTCGCGCTCGGCACGCCGCCGCACACGCTGCTGCTGGCCAGCTCCATCAACCACACCGACAATTATCCGCTGGTCAGCGAAGAGATCAGCTACGCCTTCCCCGGCCGCGGCGGCAGCCAGGACCCGCAGGTGCGCGGCGACATGATCTATTTCAACACGGCGAACCACGGGGCGGTCTTCGCCGCCGGCTCGATCGGCTGGTCCCAGGCGTTGCCCTGCAAGGGGGGCGAGAACAACGTCGGCACGATCATGCGCAACGTGCTGAACGCCTTCACTCGGGACGGCCCCCTGCCGGGCGCCGCCTACGCGGGCGACGAAAAGCCGTGGCGCTGAGGCTCGGTCGGCGCCGCCGGAGGGGTCAGCGCCCCGTCCTCCGCCGCCACGCCGCGAAGGCCTGCCGCGTCTCCTCCAGCGTCGCGGGGTAGAGCCCGACGATGGAGGCGCCGGCCCGCACCTGTTCCAGCGCGAAGTCCTCGTAGGCGGTCATCTCCGCAGCCTCCGCGGCGACTTCGTCCGCCAGATGCGCGGGGATCACGATGACGGAATCGTCGTCGCCCACCATGACGTCCCCGGGGAACACCGGCGCGTCGCCGCAACCGATCGGCTCGTTCAGGGCGACGGCCTCGTTGTTGGTCAGGTTCGTGGGGCTCGATGGGCGCGCGTGGTAGGCCGGCATCTCCAGCGTCGCGATGTTCATGGCGTCGCGAAATCCGCCGTCGGTCACCACGCCGGCGCAGCCGCGCATCATCAGACGCGTGACGAGGATGTCGCCGGCGCTGGCCTGGGCGGCGTCGCGGCGGGAATCCATGACCAGGACATGGCCCGGCGGACAGGTTTCGATGGCGCGCCGCTGCGGGTGCTGCGGGTCGCGAAACACCTCCAGCCCGTTGCGATCCTCGCGCGCAGGGATGTAGCGCAGGGTGAAGGCGGGCCCGACCATGTTGCAGCCCTTGGGCGCCACCGGCCGCACGTCCTGAATCACCTGCCGGCGCAGGCCGCGCTTGAACAGCGCCGTGGCCAGCGTGGCGACGGATACTTGGCGCAGCGTCTGGAGCGTTCGTTCGGCGGGCGGCATCGTGACCTCCTTGTCTTGGGGCGTGGGCGATCAGCGGGACCCCGGATGCGGCGCCGCGACGAAGCCGCCGCCCTGGTAGACGACCTCCGGACTGGCGGGATCCTCCAGCCCCGTCGCCTCCATGACCTCCGCGCGCCAGGCGGCGGCGCTGCGCTTGGGCGTCCAACCCAGAAACGCCGTGTTGCGGTTGTCCCACCAGACCTCGTCGTTGGCCGAGGCGCCGTACACCAGCGCGTGGCCCAGCCGCGGCGCGCGGAACGCGCAGGCGCAAAGATCCGCAAAATCCTCGACGGCCAGCCAGGTCGCCAGCATTCGCGTGTTCCTCGGCTCTGCGAAGCACGATCCGATACGCACCGACAGGCACTCCTGTCCGAACTTGTCGTGGTAGAGGCTGGCGAGCGCCTCGCCGAAGGCCTTCGAGACGCCATAAAGCGAATCCGGACGGGGCGGGACGGAATCGTCCAACCGCTGATCGCGGCGGTAGAAGCCGATGACGTGGTTGGAGCTGGCGAAAACGATGCGCGGGCGGCCTGCCTTCCGCGCGCCCTCGAACACGTTGTAGACGCCCTGGATGTTGCCCTCCAGGATCTGATCGAACGGCCGTTCCACCGACACGCCGCCCAGATGGATGATGCCGTCGACGCCCTCGACCAGCGCGGCGACGGCCGCCTCGTCGCCCATCTCGCAGGGCGTGAAGCTTTCGTGCGGGGCCGGATCGGCGACCTCGACCCGGTCCGAGAGGACGACGCTGCGCGCCAGGTTCGGCAGCAGCGGGCGAAGCAGCGTCGCAAGTCCTCCGGCGGCGCCGGTCAGCAGCAATCTGTCCATCATGGGATCGGTGTACCTTTCGTGCGTCGGCCGCGTCGCGCAGGGCGGACGGCGCGCGGCGCCGGCCCGATTGCGCAGAGGGCCCAGGGGTTCCATGGTCGACCCTGCCACGTCGCGCCGTGCGATGGCGACCGCAGGAGGGATCATGACCGCGCAAGACCTGTTCCCCGACGGCTGGCGGCCGTCCACCCGCTATCCGGATCCGGCGGTGACCTCGCTCGACCCCGCCTTCGACAAGTATCGCCTGCCGCTGGCGGGGGTGGAACGGCTCGCCACCGGCCTGCGCTGGGCCGAGGGGCCCGTCTGGTTCGGCGATCAACGCCGCCTTCTGTGGAGCGACATTCCCAATAACCGCATCATGAGCTGGGACGAGACCACCGGCCAGGTGGCGGAGTTCCGAGCCCCGTCCAATTTCGCCAACGGTCACACGCGGGATCGGGCCGGCCGGCTGGTATCGTGCGAGCATGGCGGCCGGCGGATCACGCGCACGGAGTACGACGGCGCCGTCACCGTCCTGATGGACCGGTTCGATGGCAAACGCCTCAACTCCCCCAACGACGTGGTGGTGAAGTCCGACGGCAGCGTCTGGTTCACCGACCCGCCCTTCGGCATCGGCGGCAACTACGAGGGGCGCAGGGCCGAGCCGGAACTGGGTCAGAACGTTTACCGTCTTAACCCGGACACCGGCGAGGCGATCGTGGTGGCGGACGACGTTCTGGGGCCGAACGGCCTGTGCTTCTCGCCCGACGAGTCGATCCTGTACATCGTCGAATCGCGCGGCGTGCCCACCCGCAAGATACTGGCTTGCGACTTGCGCGCGGACGGACGGACGCTGCATGACAAGCGCGTGCTGATCGATGCCGGTCCCGGCACGCCCGACGGCATGCGCTGCGACGTGGACGGCAACCTGTGGTGCGGTTGGGGAATGGGCGATCCGGCGCTGGACGGGGTACTGGTGTTCAACCCGTCGGGCGAGCCCATCGGCCGGATCGCCTTGCCGGAGCGCTGCGCCAACCTGTGCTTCGGCGGTCGCGCCAACAGCCGGCTCTTCATGGCGGCATCGCACTCGATCTACGCGCTTTACGTCAACGTTGCAGGCGTCGCGGGCGGCTGATCTTTCGGCCATGCGGGCCGTGCGGGCCGTGCGGCGGCGCCGCCTCCGCCCTTCCACCCCCTCAGAAAGACTGGACCGACGCATGACACGCATCGCCTCCGTCGACAGCCGTCTGTTTCATGTGCCGTTGGAGCGGGTGCTGGTGGACGCCAAGCACGGCGACCACACGCATTTCGAGCTGATCGTCGCGACCGTCACGCAGGAGGACGGCGCGCAGGGCGTCGGCTACTCCTACACCGGCGGCAAAGGCGGCCATGCGGTGCGCGCCATGATCCGCCACGACCTCGCGCCGATGCTGATCGGGCGCGATGCGTCGCAGGCCGAGGCGCTCTACGACGACATGCAGTGGCACGTGCACTATGTGGGCCGCGGCGGCGTCGCGTCTTTCGCGATCTCGGCCGTGGACATCGCGCTGTGGGACCTGCGCGGACGGCGCGAGGGTCGTTCGCTGCGGCGCATGGCCGGGGGCGCCTCGGATCGCTGCGACGCCTATTGCGGCGGCATCGACCTGGGTTTCGATCTGCAGGAGCTTCTGCAAAGCGTGCAGGGATACCTCGACGCCGGCTTTCGCGGCGTGAAGATCAAGGTCGGCCGCGACGACGATGTGGCGCGCGTGGCGGCGGTCCGCGATCTGATCGGGCCGGACGTGAAGCTGATGGTCGATGCCAACTACGCGTTGGACGAGGCGACGGCCGTCGCGCGGGCGCGCGCCTTTGCGCCCTACGACCTCGCCTGGTTCGAAGAGCCGGTCGTTCCCGACCATTTCGACGCCTATGCCCGCATCGCCGAGGCGACGGGCATGCCGCTGGCCATGGGCGAGAACCTTCACACGATCCACGAGTTCGAGGCCGCGGTCGAACGCTCCGCCCTCGCCTACCTGCAGCCCGACGCCTCCAATTGCGGCGGCGTCACCGGCTGGCTGGCGGCCGCGCGGCTGGGGCGCGAGGCGGGGCTGAAGGTATCCAGCCACGGGATGCAGGAGCTGCATGTGAGCCTCGTGTCCGGTTTCGGCAGCGATGCGCCGATCGAGGTGCATTCCTTTCCCATAGACCGCTTCACCACCCGGCCCTTGGTGGTGGAGGACGGGTCGGCCGTGGCGCCGGACGTGCCGGGGACGGGCGTGGCGTTCCTGTGGGACGCCCTCGCGCCGCATGAGGTCGCGCCCTGAGCGCGCCCGACGCCGACGCGCCGCGCAGCAGACGGAAAACGGCCGCTGCGGCGGCGTGAGGCTTGCCGATCAACCCGTCCGCCGCGGACGGACCGTTCGCGTTTCGGGCCGCTCCATCGCCGTCCGCGTCGAGGATCCGCGCCGCACTGCGGCGACATCGGGGCCTTGAACCCCGCCCGCCTCTTCAACATCGTCTGCGCCGAAGCGGTGGGCGGCCACGCCCGCGCCCTCGGCAGCAACGGAGCGGATCGCCATGGCCA
>JBCBYE010000599.1:0-2966 GCA_039816075.1 Pseudomonadota bacterium
CGCCCCCGGCCTGGGCCACCGCGATGCACAGCGGCGGCGTATCGCACACGAAGGCCATGCCTGCGCAGACCACCGGCGCGCGCGCGCCCGTCGTCGTCATGAAGTCTTCCGGCGTCATCGCCCTGTCCTCCCATCTGCGCCGCCTCTGCTAGGCTGGCCGCGCTGCGCCGGCAAGGGCGCGCGCTTGACCGGGGAGGATAGGGCGATGACGCCGGAAGACTTCATGACGACGACGGGCGCGCGCGCGCCGGTGGTCTGCGCAGGCATGGCCTTCGTGTGCGATACGCCGCCGCTGTGCATCGCGGTGGCCCAGGCCGGGGGCGTCGGCGCGCTCGCCGGCAGTCTGCACGCGCCCGACACGCTGCGCGCCGCCATCCGCACGGTGCGGGCCGCGACCGACGGCCCGTTCCACGTCAACCAGCTGACCGTCTTCCCGCACGCGCCTCACATGCAGGTGCTGGCCGAGGAAAGGCCGACCGCCGTCTCCTTTCACTGGGGCGCCCCCTCGGACGAGGACGTCGCGACGCTGCGCGGGGCGGGCGTGCCGTTCTGGGTGCAGGTCGGCTCCGCCGCCCAGGCGCGCGAGGCGGTCGAGGCCGGCGCCGCCGTGGTCATCGCCCAGGGCGAGGAGGCCGGCGGACACAACTACGGCGAGGCGCCTCTGGCGACGCTGCTGCCCCAGGTGATCGCCGCGGCGGGCGAGGGCGTCGGCGTGCTGGCGGCCGGCGGCATCGCCACGGCCGAGGATGCGCGCGCCGCCCTCGCCGCCGGCGCCTCGGGCGTCTGGGTCGGCACCCGGTTCCTCGCGACGCCCGAGGCCAACGCCCATCCCGACTACAAGGCCGCGGTCGTGGCGGCGGCGGAGGGCGCGACGGAGCTCACCGGCGTCTTCGGCCCGGAAAACCCCGGCTTCAATCCCATGCGCGTGCTCAGCAACGCCGTCACGGCCGAATGGCGCGGGCGCGAGGCCGAACTGCCGACCGATCGCGCCCACATGGCGCCGGTGGGCGCCACGATGTTCGGGCCGCAGGAGGTCCCCGTGCGTCCCTTCGACAGCTTCGTCCCCGTGCCGCAGACCACAGGCGACGTCTCGGCCTATCCGCTGCTCTGCGGCGCCGGCGTCGGGCGCATCGGCGCGCTGATGCCGGCGGGCGACGTGGTGCGGTCCCTGGCGGGCTGACCGCTCAGCCCAGCACCACCGGCATGCGGCGCAGGCCGCGCATGATCATCGTCGCATGCCACTCGCCCTCCCCCGCAAGCCGCGCGTCCGGGAAACGGGCGACGAGGGCGGGAAAGGCGACCTCCGCCTCCAGCCGCGCCAGGCTCGCGCCGATGCAGAAATGCGTGCCGTAGCCGAAGGTCACGTGCCGCCGGGCGTCGCGGCCGATGTCGAAGCGCCGCGGGTCCTCGAACGCCTCGGGGTCCATGTTGGCCGCGTTGAGCATGGCGAAGACGCGCTCGCCCGGGCGCAGGGTCTTGCCGTGCAGCTGATGCTCCGCCGCCACCAGCCGCGCCATGGAGCCGGAGGGACCGTCGAGCCGCAGGCACTCCTCCACCGCCCCCGCGGCCATCCCCGGCGCCTCGCGCAGACGCGCGGCCTGGTCGGGATGCTGCAGGAACTTGCGCCAGCCCGTGGTCAGCAGGTTGGTCGTGGTCTCGTGCCCGCCGAACAGCACCAGCATGCAGGCGGCGATCAGCTCGTCCTCGCCCATGGCATCGCCGCCGTCGCGCGCGGCGACGAACTGCGAGGTCAGATCGTCCCGCGGCTCGGCCCTGCGCCGCGCCACGAGATCGCGGAAATACGCCGCCATGGCCCGCGCCCCGGCCGAGGCGCGCGCGTTGCGGTCCGGCCCGGCGGGGGCGGAGCCGATGAACAGCTGCATCTCGTCGGACCAGACCTTGATGCGCGCCAGGTCCTCGCGCGGCACGCCCAGCAGGTCCATGATCACCAGACCCGGCAGCGCCATGGCGAAACGATCGACGAAGTCGATCTGCTCGCCCCGGGGCAGGGCGGCCAGCAGCTCCTCCACCAGCCCCTCGATGGGGCCGCGCAGCCCCTCCACCGTTTTGCGGGTGAAGGCCTTGGCCATCAGGCGGCGCAGCCGCGTGTGCTCCGGCGGGTCGCGGAACACCAGCCACAGATCCAGATAGCGCACGATGTCCGCCAGCGTCGCCTGCTCCGCCTGCGGCAGGCGGCGATAGAACGGGCCGATGCGGTCGACGCTCAGCGCCGGGTCGTCCAGCGCCCGGCGCACGTCGGTATGGCGCGTCAGGATCCAGGCCTTGGCCGCGGGCGACCAATGGGCCGGATCCTCGGCCTGCAGATGCAGCAGCGCCGGATAGGGATCGGCGATCTGCGCAGGGTCGGCGGGGTCGTAGACAGGGATCATGGCGGCGGCATACCGGTCGGAGGCGGCGGAGCGGATGCGACTTTCGTATTACAATTTCCACGTTCTCGAAAGGAATCCGATTTACGTTTGAAACAGTTCCGGGGGCGAGTCGCGCCCCCGCCCGCGAAAGGGGCTGTCATGACCATCGGACTGGACGCCGAAGCGCCCCTCGCGGCGTGGCCCGACGGCGCCGGGCGTCGCGACGCGGTGCTTGAGGCGGCGGCGGAGCTTTTCGCCGACCGCGGCTACGACGCCGTGACGATGCGGCAGGTGGCCCAGGCGGCGGGCATGCTTTCGGGATCGCTGCACCACCATTTCCCCTCCAAGGACGCCCTCTTCGCCGAGGTGCAGGCCCGGGCGCTGGCGGCGCTGGAGGCTCAGGTGGCCGGCGCGGCGGCGGCGCAGAGCGGGCCCTGGGCCCGGCTCGGCGCGGCGCTGGGCGCCCATATCCGGGGCGTGGAAGGCGCGCGCGCGGCCCTGCACGCCCCGGCGCCGGCGCGGCGCGAGGCGCTGGCGCGCCGGCTCTCCGCCCGCCGGCAGGATTACGAGGCGCGGATCGAGGCGCTGGTGGCCGAG
>JBCBYE010000752.1:0-2101 GCA_039816075.1 Pseudomonadota bacterium
TCGCCGGGAACCTCGCCGCCCGAGGTGCATCGCCCCGGCGGGCCCCATGCGCTGGTCACGGAGCTGTGCGTGATGCGCTTCGACAAGGCCCGCGCGCGCTTCGCGCTGCAAAGCCTGCATCCCGGCGTGACGCTGGAGGAGGTGCGCGACCGCACCGGCTTCGACTTCGACGTCGCGGACGCGACGCCGGTCACGCCGGGGCCTGATGCCGAGACGCTGGCGCTGATCCGCGGGCCGGTCGCGCGCAAGATCGCCGATCCCTATCCGGGCTTCGCCGCGCGCTTTTTCGGCCTCGGTGACGCGGCCTAGGCCCCGGTCCCGACCTCGGCCGGCGTCTCGCCCTCCGCCTCCAAGCCCTCCAGAAACCCGCGGATCGCCGCCATCATCGCCTCCGGCGCATCCAGCCCCAGCATGTGCCGCGCGCCGGCGAAGCGTTCGTAGCGCAGATGCGCGGGCGGCACGCTGGCCGCGATCTCGTCGGACAGCGCCGCCGGCATCACCGGATCGTCCTCGCCCGCCATCAGCAGCAGCGGACAGTCGAGCCCGGCGAGCGCCTCGCGGAAGTCGAAGCGGCCCTGCTCGTTCCTCGGCCCGTTGAAATGCAGCGCCACGTCGTTGCGCATCTCGATCCGCGACGCCCAATCCGCCGGCACGGGCGCGCGGGCGTAGAGCGGCAGGCAGACCTTGTGATAGAGCGCGCGGCTCTCGGCGGTCGGCGCGCCCCAATAGCCCTCGGCCGCCGCCCGCGCCTCGGGTCCGCCGATGCGGCCGAAAGCGTCGTAGACGGCCTCGAAGTCGTGGCGCGCGGCGGTGCTGGCGAGGATCAGCGCGCGCGCCCGCCCCGGATGGCGCAGCGCGAAGGCCTGCGCCACCAGCCCGCCGAAGGAGGCGCCGAAGACCACCGGCCGCGCGATGCCCAGCGCGTCGCAGAACGCCGCGACGTCGTCGCCCCATCGCGCCAGCGTCCAGTCGGCCGGGTCGCCCAGATCCGACCGGCCGTTGCCGCGATGATCCAGGTAGATCACCTGCGCCAGGTCGCTCAGCGCGCCGAAGCCGGGCTTGTAGATCGAATGGTCCGCGCCGGGGCCGCCGTGCAGCAGGATCAGCGTGGGCTTTTCGCGCATGCGCGGTCCGTCGGGCACGAGGCCGGCCCCCTCCACGTCGAACCACAGGCGCAGGCCGGGGGCGATCCGGACCCTCATGACGCAGGCATCGGCGTGACGTGGATCTCGCGCAGGTTCACGCCCGCCGGCTGGTCGAGCGCGAACAGCGCGCTGCGCGCCACGTCCTCGGCCGTCAGCCCCTGCGGCTTGGGGCTGTCGAAGAACGGCGTGTCGACCATGCCGGGCGACAGGATGGTGCAGCGGCCGCCCCACTCCTCCATCTCCATCGCGAGGTTCCCGGCCCAGCCGCGGATGAACCACTTGGTCGCCCCATAGACGGAGCCCTTCATGTGCCGCCGCCCGGCGTTGGATCCGGTGACGAGGAAGTGCCCCTTGGAGGCGCGCAGATGCGGCAGCGCCGCCTTGGCGGTCAGCAGCGCGCCCCAGATGTTGACGTCCAGCATGGCCCGCCAATTGTCGAGATCGCCGCCCTCGGTGCCCGGCGCCGCGGCGCCGAGGCCGGCATTGGCGAAGGCGGCGTCGAGCCCTCCGAAGCGGTCGACGGCGGCGGCGACGGCGCGGCTCTGATCCTCGGGCGAGGCGGCGTCGCCGGCGCAGGGCAGGGCGTTCGACCCGATCTCCTCGGCCAGGGCGGAGAGCGTGTCGGCGGAGCGGGCGAAAAGCGCCACGTTCCAGCCGGCGGCGGCGGCCGCGCGGGCGGCGGCGGCGCCGATGCCGGTGGAGGCGCCGGTGACGAACAACGTGCGGGACATGGGCGGTTCCTTGGGGAGCGGCGGGGGCAGGCCGACGCTAGCCGCGCGGCTCCGCGTGCGAAAGGGTCGGCATGGCCTCCGCCGCCGTCTCCCGCGATGCCGCCGGCCCCTGCGAGGCCGCCGGCGCGGCGGCGGCGCCGACCGCCTCGGCCGCCCCGCTCGACAGGCGGCATCCCCCGGCGGGCGCGCCGTCCTCTCCGCGCGCCCGGTCGCAGCCCCGGCACA
>JBCBYE010000129.1:0-8714 GCA_039816075.1 Pseudomonadota bacterium
ACTGATGGAGAAGCTGGGCCTGACCATCGGCGATTTCGACGTGATCGAGCTGAACGAGGCCTTCGCCGCCCAGGCCCTGGCCGTGACGCGCGAGCTGGGCCTGCCCGACGACGCGGAGCATGTGAACCCCGACGCCGATGCACATGGTGGCCAGCGCCCGCCGGGCGCCGCGCTCGTGCAGCTCCTGCGCGGCGGTGATCGCGAGGCGGGCGCCGGACATGCCCAGGGGATGGCCCAGGGCGATGGCGCCGCCGTTGGGGTTCACATGCTCCGCGTCGTCGGGCAGGCCCAGCTCGCGCGTCACGGCCAGGGCCTGGGCGGCGAAGGCCTCGTTCAGCTCGATCACGTCGAAATCGCCGATGGTCAGGCCCAGCTTCTCCATCAGTTTGCGCGTGGCGGGCGCGGGACCGACGCCCATGATGCGCGGGGGGACGCCGGCCACGGCCATGCCGAGGATGCGGGCCATGGGCGTCAGACCGTGCCTTTCCACCGCCGCGCCCGAGGCGACGATCACCGCCGCGGCGCCGTCGTTGACGCCCGAGGCGTTGCCGGCGGTCACCGTGCCGCCCTCGCGGAACGGCGCGCGCAGGGCGCCGAGCTTTTCAAGCGTGGTTTCGCGCGGGTGCTCGTCGCGGTCCACCACGATGGGATCGCCTTTGCGCTGGGGGATCTCGACGGCGACGATCTCCTTGGCCAGGCGACCGGACTTCTGGGCGGCGGCGGCGCGGGCCTGGGAGCGCATGGCGAAGGCGTCCTGATCCTCGCGGCTGATCTGACGCTCCTCGGCCACGTTCTCGGCCGTTTCGGGCATGCTGTCGACGCCGTACTGCCGCTTCATCAGCGTGTTGACGAAGCGCCAGCCGATGGTGGTGTCGTAGATCTTCGCGTCGCGGGACCAGGCCGTCTGCGCCTTGCCCATGACCAGGGGGGCGCGCGTCATGCTTTCGACGCCGCCGGCGAGGCCGACGTCGATCTCGCCGGTCTTCACCGCGCGCGCCACGTCGCCGATGGCGTTGAGGCCGGAGCCGCACAGGCGGTTGACCGTGGCGCCGGGCACGCTGTCGGGCAGGCCGGCCAGCAGGGTCGCCATGCGCGCCACGTTGCGGTTGTCTTCGCCCGCCTGGTTGGCGCAGCCCATGACGCAGTCCTCGACCGCCTCGCCCGGCAGGCCCGAGCGGTCCATCACCGTGCGCACGGCCAGGGCCAGCAGATCGTCCGGGCGCATGGCGCTCAGCGCGCCGCCGAAGCGGCCGATGGGCGTGCGCGCGGCCTCGCAGAGGAAGGCGTCTTGCATGTCTCAGGTCTCCTCGGCCGTTTGGGGGGCGTGGTCTGGGGCTGGATCGGGGGCCGCCTCGGGAGCGGCGTCTTCGTCGAAATGGGTTCCGCCGATCTCGCGGCTGACGCCGCGGAACGTGGCGATGATCTCAGGACCGGTCTCGGGGCCGGTCTCGCCCGCCTCGACGCCGGCCGCCCCTGCCTGGGCCGTCACCTCGACGTCGTAGACGCCGGAGCGGCCCTGCGCGGCGGTCTGCCGGGCGGTGGCGGTCAGGCGCTGGCCGACGCGGCCCGGGCGCAGAAAGCTGATGGTGTTGTGCTGCGCCACGGCGAGCCGGTTGAAGCTGTTGCAGGCGAAGGCGAAGGCGCTGTCGGCGAGGGTGAAGATGTAGCCGCCGTGGCAGATGCCGTGGCCGTTGGCGTGATGCGCCTCCACCTGCAGGCTCATCACCGCCTCGCCCGGCCCCACGCGGTCCAGCGTCAGGCCCAGCCATTGCGAGGCCCGGTCGTTGGCCCACATCCGCGCGGCGGCCGTCTCGGCGCGCTCCTGAGGGGTCATGGCCGGGCCTCCGGCCGCAGGTTCGGCATGCGGGCCTCCAGCCGTGGGGCCAAGCGGCGGGCCTCCGGCCGAGGGGCCAAGCGGCGGGCCTCCGGCCCAGGGATCAAGCGGCGGGCCTCTGGCCCGGGAAGGGCCGACGCGCCCCGACGGGGCGCCGCCGCCGGCGCCGCCCGCGTCACCCGTCGCCCCCGAACCGGGGCGCGCGCTTTTCCAGAAAGCTCATCACCCCTTCGCCATAGTCGGGATGGGCCCCGGCGAGCGTCTGGGTCGCCGCCTCCAGCTCCAGCTGCGCGGCCAGATCGTTCGAGGCGGCCGCCTGGATCGCGCCCTTCATCAGGCCGATCGCATGCGTCGCGCCCGCGGCGAGGCGCCGGGCGAGGCCGCGGCTTTCGTCCATCAGCGCCGCGTCGTCATGGCAGGCCCAGATCAGGCCCCAGTCGGCCGCCTGCTCCGCGCTCAGCGGATCGCCGGTCATGGCCAGCGCCTTGGCCCGCGCCTCGCCCAGATAGCGCGGCAGGAACCAGGTGCCGCCGGCATCGGGCGCCAGCCCGATCTTGACGAAGGCCTGGATGAACCGGGCCGAGCGCGCCGCCAGCACGATGTCCCCGGCGAAGGCGAAATTGGCGCCGGCGCCCGCCGCCACGCCGTTGACCGCGGTCACCACGGGCTTGGGCAGGCCCTTGAGCCGCAGGATCAACGGGTTGTAGTTGGCCCGCAGGCCCGCGCCGGCGTCCGGCGGCCAGGTCCCCGCCTCCATCATCGCGCGCGGGTCCCGCTCCGCCAGGTCCTGCCCGGCGCAGAACCCGCGGCCGGCGCCGGTGATCAGCAGGGCGCGCACCGCATCGTCCTCTTCGGCGCGGTCCAGCGCCTCGCGCAGGCGCTCATGCATTTCGGCGGTGAAGGCGTTCAGCCGGTCCGGCCGGTTGAGCGTGATCTCCAGCACGCCCTCGCAAAGCTCGGCGATCACCGAGGTCATGGCGGTTCCTCCCCTGCTCGCCGGACCGGGCTGAGGCCCCGGTTCTCCTTGCGTCAGGGGGCGACTCATCTCATAAACCGACCGGTCGGTCAATGATTGGAGCGGGGCTCGATCCCCGCCCGCGGGGAGGACGCACATGTCGCTGATCCAGGTCCACAGCTTCGCCCGCGGCGCCTGGGCGGCGCCCCGGGGCGCGCGCCCGCTGCTCTCGGCCGTCACCGGCGAGGCGGTGGCCGAGGCGGGGGCCGAGGGCCTCGACACCCTCGCCATGGCCGAGCATGCCCGCGCCGTCGGCGGCCCGGCCCTGCGCGCGCTGACCTTCCACGACCGCGCCCGCCTGCTCAAGGCGCTGGCCCTGGCGCTGACCGAGCGCAAGGCGGAGCTCTACGCCCTCTCGCACCTCACCGGCGCCACGCAGGGCGACAACCTCTTCGACATCGACGGGGGCATCGGCACGCTCTTCGTCTATGCCTCCAAGGGGCGGCGGGAGATGCCGGACGCGCAGACCTACCTGGAGGGCGGGCCGGAAAGCCTGTCGCGCTCCGGCGCCTTTCAGGGGCGCCATGTCTGCGTGCCGCTGCAGGGCGTGGCGGTGCATGTCAACGCCTTCAACTTCCCGGTCTGGGGCATGCTGGAAAAGCTCGCGCCCTGCCTGCTGGCGGGCGTGCCCGCCATCGTCAAGCCGGCCACGGCCACCTCCTACCTGACGGAGGCGGCGTTCCGCATCCTGATCGAGGCGGACGTGCTGCCCGAGGGGGCGGTGCAGCTGATCGCCGGCGGCGTCGGCCCGCTGCTGGACCATCTGGGGCCGCAGGACGCGGTGGCCTTCACCGGATCGGCCGACACGGCGCTGAAGCTGCGGGCCAATCCCAACCTGCTGCGCAACGCGGTGCGCTTCACGGCCGAGCAGGATTCGCTCAACGCCTCCGTCCTGGGCCCCGACGCGGCGCCGGGCACGCCGGAATTCGACGCCTACGTCAGGGAGGTCGCCAAGGAGATGACCACCAAGGCGGGGCAGAAATGCACCGCCGTGCGCCGCTGCATCGTGCCCGCCGCGCATGCGGACGCCGTGGCGGAGGCGCTGAGCGAGCGCCTGCGCGCCGTGCGCATCGGCGATCCGGCGCTGGAGACGACGCGCATGGGCGCCCTGGCCAGCGCCGCGCAGAAGGCCGACGTGCAGGCCAAATCCGCCGCCATCGCGGCCGAGGCGACCGCGGTGCTGGAGGGCTGGCAGAGCCCGCCCGACGGCGTCGATCCGGATCGGGGCGCCTTCGTGCCCCCCGCGCTTTACCGCTGCGACGACCCCGACGGCGCGACCGCGGTGCACGAGACGGAGGCGTTCGGGCCGGTCTCCACCCTCATGCCCTACCGCGACGCCGCCCATTCGCTGGCGCTGGCGAACCGGGGCGGGGGCAGCCTGGTCGCCTCGGTCTTCACCCATGATCCGGGCTTCGCGAAGGCGGCCGTGGCGGCCTCCGCCGCCTGGCACGGGCGGCTCTATTTCGCCGACCGCGACATCGGCAAGGAGGGGACGGGCCACGGCGCGCCCATGCCCCACATGGTGCATGGCGGGCCGGGCCGCGCCGGCGGGGGCGAGGAGCAGGGCGGCATCCGCGGCGTCCTCCACTACATGCAGCGCACGGCGGTGCAGGGCTCGCCCCGCATGCTGGCCGCCATCGGCGACGACTGGCTGCCCGGCGCGCCGGAGACGCCGTCGGACCCGCATCCGTTCCAGCGCCGCTTCGGCGACCTCGCCCCCGGCCAGACGATCCGGACCGAGGCGCGCACGGTGACGCTGGAGGACATCGAGCATTTCGCCCATTTCACCGGCGATCTGTTCTACGCGCATATGGACGAGGCGGCGGCCCGGGCGAACCCGTTCTTTCCGGGCCGCGTCGCCCACGGCTACCTTCTGCTCAGCTTCGCCGCCGGCCTCTTCGTCTCGGCGGAGCCGGGGCCGACGCTGGCCAATACCGGCCTCGAAGGGCTGCGCTTCATGGCGCCGGTCAGCCCCGGCGACGCGCTGACCGTGCGCCTGACCGTCAAGTCGAAGAAGACGCGCAACGACGACTACGGCGAGGTCCGCTGGGACGTCGCCATCCACAAGCAGGGCGAGGCCGACGCGGCGCCGATCCAGGCCGCCGCCTACGACCTGCTGACCATGAACGCGGTCTGAGCGCAGGGGGGCGGGGCGCGACGGCCCCGCGCCCGCTCAGCCGGTGATGATGGTGCGCGGCGAGGTCAGCGCCCAGCCGTCGGCATCCTCGAACGTCTCGGACCAGGCCACCCCGGTCCGGACGCAGCGCGCCTCCTTGCCGGCGAGCTGGCGGCCCGAGTAGGGCCCGGCGAAGCCGCTGAAATTGCTGACGAAGTTGCGGACGCCGTGGCGCACGCCCACGCGCGTGCGCATGGCCAGCGAAATCTCCTGCGAGGCGGAGGAGGTCTCGCTGAGCGCCGTCCACGCGCCGCAGAGCACGACGACGCCGCCCTCCGGCCGCGCGTTGAGCGCCACGGCGTAGCGCGACCCGTCGGTCCAGGACATCACGCGATAGACATAGCCCTCCCCCACCACGTCCGAGCCGGCGGGCTGCGTCGTGGTGCAGGCGCTCAGCGTCAGGGCGGCGGTCAGGGCCAGGGTCAGGGTCGCGGCCGTGCGGCGCGGGGTCGTCATCGCGGATCTCCTTGCGAGGTCGGGGGCGAGGTCGGGGGCGGCGTCGGGGGCGGGGGATCGGGGCCGGGCGCCCCGCCGCGCCGCCATCACAGAACGATGCGGGTCGGCGGGATGAACTTCAGGTCCTCCATCGCCGCGAATTCGGGGCGCCAGCGCACGCCGGTGTTCAGGCAGGCCGCGGTCTTGCCGCCGGCATCGGCGCCGTCATAGGGGCCGGGCAGGGCGGTCAGCCCGCTCAGCAGGCGGGTGTTTCCGTGCTGGATGGCGCCGCTCTGCTTGGCGACCACGGCGATCTCGTCGGTGAAGACGCCGCCGTCGATCAGCAGATAGGCGCCGCAGAGGCCCGTCTCGCCGGCGATCTCGTAAAGCCGCACGGCGACGCCGGCGATGGTCCCGCTTTCCCAGCGCACGCCGGCCACCTCGTAGCGGCCATCGATGGTCTCGGTCCCGGTGACCGAGGCCGGTCCGACGCAGGCCGCCAGCAGGGCCGGCAGCGCGATCGTCAGAAGGCGAAGAGCGTCTCGTTTCATGTCGTGTCCTGTCTTTCGGCGTCTGCGCCCGGTCCTGCGCCCCGTCCGGCGCCGCGTTGCGCGGACCCTCCAAGCCCTACTGGGTGACGACCCGCGGCGCGTTCAGCGTGATCAGCCGCGGGTCCGAGAAATCCGGCTGCCAGGCCAGCGAGCTTCGCAGGCAGTTCGCCGGCCGCCCGCGCAGGCGCATGCCCTCATAGGGCCCGGCGAAGCCGGCCAGGCCGCGCTTGACGACCAGGCCGTCATGCACCACCGCCGCGCCGCCGGCGACCTGCTGTTCGATCTCCCGCCGTTCGAAATCGCTCCCGGTCGCGGCGAAGGCGCCGCAGATCAGCGTGCCGTCGCCGGCCGGGCGCAGCTTCACCGCCACGCCGGTGACGACGTCGGTGTCCTGCCACTGGATCGAATAGAGGCGATAGCTGTTGTCCACCGTCTCGGTGGACACCGGGGTCGAGGACACCGAGGCGCAGGCGCTCAGGCCCAGCAGCGCGGCCAGGGCGAGCGCCGCGCGCCGCGCGCCGGCCGGGGGGAGGAAGCGGGACATGAGGTCTCCTTCAGAACGTGTAGGACCGTCGCGGCGGATGAATGTCGAGCGCGCCCGGATCGGCATAGGCGTCCTGCCAGGGCAGGGCGGTCTTCACGCAGCCGGCCGGCCGGCCGATCACCGTCTCGGCGGTCCACATGCCGGCGAAGCCGCGCAGGTCGCGCAGCACCGTGGATCCGGCCAGGGACAGGCGCGTGCGATCGCGCACCGAGGTCTCCATCTCCGCCGAATAGCTGGTCGTCACCTCGGGCGTGCGGCCGAAGCTGCCGCAGATCACCGTCACGCCGTCCTGCTCCCGCGCCCGGGCGGCGTACATCAGCAGCCCGCCGGTGGTCACGTTCTGCGTCCAGCGTCGGAACGAGCTGTCCACCGTGTCCGATCCCGCCGAGCCCAGAACCGCGGGGCCGGCGCAGGCGGCGAGCAGGGAGGTGGCGAGAAGGGCGGCGAGGCCGCGGGCAAGGGCCATGAAAGCGCTCCGATCAAAGGCGGCGCGCCACTTCGATCCGGCGCGCATGTGAACAATCGAGAGGGTTCGTTAGCGGAAAGACGCGCGAATGTGAACCGCCCGACAGGCGCGCCGCGCGGTCGCAGGGATCTGGAGGCCCCGAAGGCAGGGGCCCGGAGGGCCCGAAGACGGAGTCCAGAAGGGCCTGAAGACGGGGCCCGGAGGGTCCGAAAGCCGGCCCGGGGAGAGGGGGCGAAACCAACCGAACCCGCCCGAAAACCGGCCCGAGACGCGCCCGCGGCCCCCGCCCGCGACCCCCGCCTCGATCCCCGGCCCGAGCCCCCCGGCCCGTCGCCTCCTACTTGGGCGCCATCCGGATCGACCCGTCCAGCCGGATGGTCTCGCCGTTCAGCATGGAATTGCCGGCGATGGCCGCCACCAGATCCGCGTATTCCCTGGGATCGCCCAGGCGCGAGGGGAACGGGACCTGTCGACCCAGCGAGGCCTGCGCCTCCGCCGGCAGGCCCTGCAGCATGGGCGTCAGGAACAGCCCCGGCGCCACGGTCATCACCCGCACGCCGCGGCTCGCCAGATCGCGCGCCATGGGCAGGGTCATGCCCACGATCCCGCCCTTGGAGGCGGCATAGGCGATCTGCCCGATCTGTCCGTCATAGGCGGCGACGGAGGCGGTGTTGACGATCAGCCCCCGCTCCCCGTCGTCGTTCAGCGGGTCCGCGGCGGCCATGCCCGCCGCGCTCATCACCGCCACGTGAAAGCTGCCGACGAGGTTGATCATGATGGTGGTGCGGAACATGTCGGCGCTGTGCGGCTTGCCCTCGCGGTCCACGGTGCGCGCGGCCCAGCCGACGCCGGCGCAGTTGACGGCGATGCGCTCCTGCCCGTGGATGTTGCGGGCGACGTCGAGGCCGTTCTCGACCGAGGCGAGGTCGGTCACGTCCACCTCGATGAAGCAGCCGTCGATCTCCTCGGCCACGGCCTGGCCGCGCTCGATGTTCTTGTCGAACAGCGTGACCTTGGCGCCCGAGGCCGCCAGGCGCCGCGCCGTGGCCTCGCCCAGGCCCGAGGCGCCGCCGGTGACCACGGCCGCCATGCCTTCGGTGATGTCCATGCGTGTCTCCCTGCGTCTGCTGCGTGGGGCGGGTCAGCCCGCCTTCGGTTCCTTGGCGACCACGGGGCCGCCGGCCTCTTTCCAGCCGCGAAATCCCGAGCCCACATGCGCGACCGTCAGCCCCAGATCCTGCGCCACGTCCGCGGCGAGGGCGCTGCGCTGTCCGCCGGCGCAGAAGAAGACGAAGGTCTTGTCCTTCGCCTGGAAGACGTCCTTGGTGTAGGGGCTGTCCTCGGCGATCCAGAATTCGAGCATGCCGCGCGGGCAGTGATAGGCCCCCGGCACGGCGCCGTCGCGCCACAGCTCGCGGATGTCGCGGATGTCGATCAGCTGGACGTCGGCGTCGTCCTTCCTGGCGATCGCCTCCTCGGCGGTCAGCGTTTCGATCCGCGCATAGGCGGCGTCGACGAGGTCCTTGAGCGTCTTGGGCATGGCATCCTCCCGTTTTTCCGCGGGAGCCTCGGTCCATCGGACCGGGAAGGCAAGCGCCTCGGCGCTGCGCCGGGGCGGCGCGGCGCGGTCCTCGCCAGCCGCGCGCCCCGCCGGTTGGCGCAACGCAGCGGCCCGAGCCCCCGGCCCGCCGCA